>JAFGCP010000395.1 GCA_016932595.1 Deltaproteobacteria bacterium | reverse complement strand
TGGACGTGGCTCGAGGGCGTCACGCTCAAGGTGGCCGTGGCTCACGGCACGGCCAATGCCAAAAAGGTGCTCGACGACATCAGCGCAGGCGGCCACTTCAGCCAGTGCCACTTTATAGAGTTCATGGCCTGCCCCGGCGGATGCCTGGGCGGCGGAGGCCAGCCCATCCCCACCTCGCCCGACATCCGGAAGGCGCGGGCCCGGGCCATTTATGCCGAAGACGAGCTGTCGGCGGTGCGCAAGTCCTACCAGAACCAGGCCATAGCGCGGCTGTACCAGGAGTTTCTCATTGACGGGCCCTGCGGCCACACGAGCCACCGGCTCCTGCACACCCACTACACGCCGCGGGGCAACAAAATCGTATAGCCTGCCGGGCAGCGCCCGGATCGATAACCTGCCAGCCGGCGGTCATGCCTTGCGGTGTGCCCGCCGTTTTTTTGCGTTTTCTGCCGATGTTCACTTGAGCATGTGTTTCAGGTTTGTTGAGCCGGGCCCGCACCCTGTCTTCTGGGTGCATACCCGCGCCTCCCCGCGACCGGGGTCAGAACACGTGCTTACCGTAAATAAGCCGGGTTGATTTTCCTCCCGGCCTCTGCCAGAGTCGATTTCTTTTCCCCGCGCCAGAGCGTCCTGCAGCAGGTACCGGGGCTGCACATTGGCACGGGCCTTTATCATGCTCGAGCGGATATTCTCTTGAGAAGAAACCTTTAATTGGCGACCCTGTTTTTCCGGACTTTATCAGGTTCGTGCCCGGCTTTCATATTCTAAATACGAAAAGTAGTATGAGACGATTACTAAGCCCAAAAAGCAAGAAACTTGCTCTAAAGCTGCAAAAGGAATCTGGCATGGTGGTTATGTATTGCGGCCATCTTACCCTCTCTCAGCAATGGGGCGGACAGGGCGCGCCTCACATGTGCAGGTCCCCTAAAAAGCCGTCTCTCCGGTAAAAATAGGTGTCCGGTTCTAAAAATTATCAAAAAAATGTGTTAAAATAGCAGTAGACGATGACTGGCAGCCGCCGGTTGCGTGGCGCTTGAAAGAGTATTGTACGCGCATTCGTGGGTGCTTTACTTTAGGCCGCCCGTACCCCTCTTTTTTTATGGCGGTTGACCGCCGTTGAAACCGTCTATGCCTGCGGATGTATGGAACGACCGATGCATTTTCCCATGCGCAGCAGGTAAGGAGCGAGAATGAAAATTTTCATTCCCCTGATTGTTATGGCAGCATGCTTGCTGCTGCAGCCGGCGACCCGCCCCGGGGTGCATGCTTTTCCCCTGGGCGAACACCTTGAGCAGTTTCAGCTTCCCAACGGACTCACCGTGCTTCTGCTTGAGCGGCGCATATCTCCGACGATTTCTTTTACCATGAGCTTTCGCACCGGCGCGGTCGATGAAGATACCGGCGCAACGGGTGTTGCGCATATGCTTGAGCATATGCTTTTCAAGGGCACGCGCACCATCGGCACACGCGATTACAAGGCTGAAAAGAAACTGCTTGAGCGCATAGATGCCGTGGCCATACAGCTGGATGACGAGCGGCGCAAGGGCTCCGCCGGCGATGCTGCCCGCATTGAAGCGCTTGCCCGCGACCTGACTGGCCTGCAGGAGCAGGCCAATGCGCTGATCGTCGAAAATGAATTCGACACAATTTATACCCGCAACGGCGCCGAGGGCATGAATGCTCGCACCGGCTATGACATGACCACCTATACGGTCAGCCTGCCCGCAAATCGCCTGGAGCTGTGGTTGCGCCTTGAGTCAGAGCGATTCGCCGAGCCCGTTTTTCGCCAGTACTATGCCGAGCGGGATGTCGTCATCGAGGAAATGCGGCAAAGCTATGAAACACAGCCTGACCGTCTGCTGGCAACGCAGCTTCTGACCACAGCCTTTCAAGCCCATCCGTATGGCCGGCCCGCTATAGGCTGGGAAGCGGACATTAAGTTTTTGCCCCGCGCGGCATGCGAAGATTTCTTCAAAAGGCGCTACTGCCTTGCAAACGCCGTGGTGGCTGTGGTGGGTGCTGTTGATATTCAGGAGGCCAGTCGCCTTTTCGACCGGTATTTCACCTCCATTTCGGCCGGGTCCGTTGAAAAGCCTTTTATAACGCAGGAGCCCCCGCAAAGGGGCGAGCGCCGGACAGAGCTGCACTTTGAGGCTGAGCCGCAGCTGATGATTGGCTTCCACAAGCCGAGCTGTCCCGACAGGGCTGATTATGCTTTTGAGCTCCTTGGCGCTATTCTTTCAAGTGGACGGACCTCACGGCTGTACCAATCCCTTGTCATGGACCGGCCTATGGCTGCAAGCGTTGATGCCTTCAATGGCTTTCCCGGCTCACGGTACCCCAATCTGTTTGTCATCAAGGCTGCTCCGCTCAAGGGGGTTGCCTGCAGCGATGTTGAAAAGGGGATTTACGCAGAAATTGACAAACTTGCCCGCATGCCGCTTCCGGCGGAAGAGCTGGCAAAAGCAAAAAAGCAGTTTCGAGCCGATTTTGTCCGCAATCTGGATTCAAACCGCATGCTGAGCAGAATGCTGGCCTATTATCAGGTTTTGTGCGGCGACTGGCGGTATCTTGAAAAAAATCTTAAAATAATTGAAAGCATTTCAGCTCAGGAAATTCAGTCGGCGATACAAAAATATCTTGTTTCCAGCAACAGAACCGTTGCTGTGCTTGTGAAAGAAAAAAAATAATGCCTAAGCTGAAGCTTTTTATTTTTTTACTGCTTTTTATTTTTTCCGCATGCTCCCTGCCTGCTCGCAACCAGCCGGTCCCGCGTTCAGGCAGCTTTACCCCGATATCCTTTGATCCGCCGGTTCCTGAGCGCTTGTCGCTTGAAAACGGCATGATTGTCCATATGCTTGAAGACCATGAGCTGCCGCTTATCACTGTCAGCGTCAGTATCCGCACCGGCGCCATTTATGAGCCTCCCGGCCTTGCGGGCCTTGCAGCTCTTACCGGCACCGTGATGCGCACGGGCGGAACTGCTTATATGAGCGCAAATGAAAGCGACCGGCATATCGAGTCCATGAGCGCGAAGCTCTCTGTCGGCATCGGGGCTGAGCAGGGCTCTGCTTCCCTGTTCGTATTGAAAGAGGATTTTGAAAAAGCTTTTACGATTTTTGCTCAAATTCTCATGCGCCCCGCGTTTGAAGAGGAAAAATTGCTCATTGCCCGCCGCGCTGCCTGCCAGGGCCTGATCCAGCTGCCGGACAATCCCCTGGATTTGGCTTTCAGGGAATATAAAAAGCTGATCTATGCGGACAACCCGCGCCGGACCCTGCCGTCCATGGCTTCGATTACGAGAATCCGGCGCAGCGATCTTGTGGAATTTCACCAGCGCTTTTTTCGGCCCGAAAATATCATGATCGCCGTGTCCGGCGATTTTTCCCGGGATGCCATGCGTGCATTGCTGCAGCGGCAGCTCGGCTCATGGCCGGCAACCGGCGCCACGGTGCCTGCTGTTGCGCCTCCCGCCCAGGTATCCTCCAGGCACATCTATCACCTCCAGAAGCAGCTGTCGCAGTCGACCATTGTTATGGGGCATCTTGCCCCCCCCCGAATCCATCCCGATTATTATGCTTTCCAGGTGCTGGATTTTATTCTCGGCGGCGGCTTTACGGCACGCCTTTCTACGCAAATACGCACGAGGCAGGGGCTTGCTTACAGTGTGGGCAGCTTTTACCGTGCAGATATCGATTACGGGGTTTTCGGCGCCTACAGCATAACGCGGGCTGATGCGACCAACCGCGTACTGTCGCTTATGTTTGATATTCTTGAACAGATCAAACGAGGCGACATCACAGCAGAAGAGCTTGAACTGGCCAGGGAGGCCATTTTGAATAATTTTATATTTTCCTTTACTTCAAGCGCCCAAATCGCCGCTCAGCAGATGCGTATCGAGTTTGACGGCCTGCCCGCGGATTTTATCAAAAAAGCTCCGGAAAAAATACGGGCTATTACGCTTCAGGATCTCAAGCGCACGGCTGAAGCATGGCTGCATCCCGACAGAATGGTGGTTATGCTGGTCGGCGATAAAGCTCGGTTCGACGTTCCGCTTGAAGCATGGCCCTGGGGCAGGGTAAAGACTATACATTCGGACATACTTACTGAAAAGTAGGCAGCCTGGTTATACGCCAGGTCAAGAGGTGCGAGTCCGGCACCGATTCAGCAGAACAGACGGCGCATGTTTTCGTAGCGCGTTTCACTAGTGGCCCCGGGTTAAAGATTTATGCACGTATTGCATTCGGCCGGAAGGCTCTAGCGGAGCATGACAGGTGACCGTATAGGTCAGGCCCCGTCCTTTTGTCGAAAATGTTTATTAACGAGGCTGTTGAAAAAAATCCACCTCCTGCGCTGCGTTTATCATGCTTCATCGCGGCTTACAAAAAGTGCGCCGCATTTCGCATAATTGCCTGCAAGCAGGTGTGAGAGACAGCTCACTCCTCGCCCCCAGACATTTTGTATGTATTGACTTTTTTAATATCCTGTTACAGCATGTACAGGGTATAAATCTTTTTTTGAGGATATCTATGAGCATGAAAACCTATGACATCATTATCGCCGGCGCAGGCCCGGGTGGGCTCGGCGCGGCATTGAAAGCAGCTTCGCTCGGGCTTACAGCCGCCCTGATTGAAAGGCGCAGCCGCCTTGCCCCCCTTACCCGCGCCTGCTCGGAAGGGCTCCTGCATGATGAGTTTTACTTCGGCGACAGCATCACCGTAAATAAGGCTCAAGGCACGATAGATTTTAAACACAGCGGATTTTCGCTTGCCTATACCGGGCAAACGCGCGCAGTCACCAGCTTCATCAATGTTTCCCGCAGCGGCAAACAAATGAAGCTTGTCAGGGAAAACGGCCTTCCGATACACCTTGTTTTTGACAAGGGCCGCTATCTTGAAGAAAACCTGAGCCGGGCCATTGAAGCGGGCATTTCATTTTTTCCGGACCAGAATGTTACGGGTACTGCTAGCACCCCTGATGGAGTAACTGTTCATACAAACAAAGAGAGTTTCCGGGCCCGGTTTCTAGTTGCCGCCGACGGGCTCAATTCAGCATGTGCGCGGTTTGCCGGCTTTAACCGCGACCGGAAATTTTACGGCACCCTGAATGCTGCCTGCTGGCATATCAGGGGTTTTGAGCCGGAGGAGACGGCCCATATACATCTGCTGGAGGGAAGCGATGACCCCTCGGCCTTCTGCATATGTCCGGGCGTGCAGGAGGGTGAGTGGAGTGTCGTGATCAGCGGCTTTGAGAACACACCCGACTACGCAAAGCGGTTTGAGCAGGTCCAAGACAAGTCTGCGCTTTCGAAATATTTCCATAATGTTCAGGTTATCAGAAGGTCTGCCTGCATTCTTAATCTTTGCGAGCCGCTTAAAAATCCCTGCCGTGACAATGTGTTTGTCATTGGCGATGGCGCATGGTTCGGCCAGACCAGCAATACCCATGCAGCCCTTACCGGTGCAAAAGCAGTGGAGTGCATCCATAGCGCCCTGAATAACGGGCTCAGCGGCGATGCGGCATATCTGCCCTACCGAACCTGGTGGACTGAGAATTTTGTCAATTATTTGAAAGTACCTGGCGGCGGAAATATGTTTGAACTTCTGACAGCAGATGAAATCGACGAATTTTTTTCCTATATGCCCGGTGAAATTGTTGCATCCATGGAGCCTAAGAAAGCCGGGCAGCTGCTGGGGGCTTTTTTTCAGAAGCTGCTTTCGGAGATTCAGCAGAAAAACCCCGGGCTGGTACAAAGGATTGCCGCCATACAAAAATTAACCGCTGATGAAGCCTGGAAGGAAAAGCAAAAGGCCGGGTTCCCGGTGCCGGAAAGCGCTGAGTGACGCATTCGGACGGGAGCACGGGCTCATGTAAAATAGCGCACGGGTGAAAAAAGAGGCTTTTAAATAAGGGGTAAATGCCCAAGTGCCCCGTATGTGCAAAAAAAGATTTACCGCCGGGTCCCGGGAATTTAATGAAGGATGAATATGGATTGCGCACGATGTAAAACGCTTGACTGCTATACCAAAGCCAAAGACTGCACCGGACGAAAAGAAGAAATTGCAGGACTGTATAAAGATAGGGAAGAGTTGGCTATCATGGAAGCCGCAGCGGCGCTGGAGGCCGAGGGCTCTATGATGCTGCCGCGCGTGCAGGAGGTCATACTTTTGGGAAAAAAGATCGGCTATAGGCATCTTGGCCTGGCTTTTTGTGCAGGCCTGCACCGCGAGGCGCGGCTGCTGCAGGAGCTGCTGAGACCCCACTTCGAGATAACTTCTGCCTGCTGCAAGGTTTGCGGCATTACAAAAGAAGATTTTACACTGCCAAAACTGCGTGATAACCCCAATGAGGTCATATGCAACCCTCTCGGGCAGGCGGATATTTTAAATTGTGCCGGTACAGAGCTCAATCTTTTATTGGGCTTGTGTCTGGGCCATGACATGCTGTTTACCCGGCATTCGTCAGCGCCGGTCAGCACGGTAATCGTTAAGGACCGCGTGCTTGCAAACAATCCGGCAGGCGCGCTGTATTCGCCCTATTGGATGCGCATGATCAAGGAAAACTCTCTTATCGGAAAAGGAGAATAAGGCGATGACAAATGACGTGCAGGATTTTTTCAGAGACATTGCAAAAACCAAACAAAAAATGGCCAAACACATTCCCGAAACCTTCAAGGCGTTTTATGGCCTGCATGAAAAAGTCATGGAGCCCGGCGCCCTTGATAAAAAGCAGAAGGAGCTGATAGCGCTGGGAATTGCCGTTGCCAGCCATTGCAAGCCCTGCATTTATCAGCATACGCAGGCTGCCGTGCAGGAGGGCGCAACGGCAAAAGAGGTGCTGGAGGCAGCAGGAGTTGCCGTGCTTATGGGCGGCGGCCCGGCATTTGCGCACCTACCGGAAATAATGAAAGTTTTTGATGTCCTTGGTGTGAAATATTAAAAATTTTTACGGCGCAGGACGCTGACGAGATACCCGTCACCAAGACTTTAGGGACCATTTCGTTTTACAAGGATTTATTTTTATTGCATTTTTTGATAAAAAGAAATATTTTTGGCATTTGCCAATAAGGAAAATTTTTTATGTCCCGTCCCCTAAAGTGTCGGCATGTGCAGTGCCATCCGGATTCAGCTTACTTTAAACCGCGAGCCGCGCCGTTAACTGCCCTTGAGGAAATGGTGCTGACCTATGATGAGTTGGAGGCTATGCGGCTTGCAGACCTTGCCGAGCTTTATCAGGAAGAAGCTGCCGCCAGCATGCAGATTTCCCGGCAGACTTTCGGCAATATCGTGAGATCCGCCCGGAAAAAAGTAGCCGATGCACTGGTGAACGGTAAGGCAATCCGCATAGAGGGCGGGGTTTGTTCGGTTGCTGAAAAAGAAGTTTTTATCTGCGGCGACTGTGCTCGCACGTGGGAGGTTGCAGCACGAAACAGCGCGCCGGATGCATGCCCGTACTGCCAAAGCGGCAATCTGGCTCGAACCAGGCAAGGTATAAACCCGCCGAAAAAATGCGCTGACCGGTAGCCTGAGAGAGGCATGTTTTTTTGTCTGCTTAAGGGCAGTTTGCTAAATTTTGCGGTAAACTCCTCAGCTGGGTTGACAGGAGGCCGTAAAACCCGGCTGAAACAAGTGGCGTCATACGGGGCTAGGGCGATTGTGCAGCAGGTTTTTCCCATCACCTGCATCGGAGTGGGTTTGCAGACGCACACTTGCAGAGAAGCGATCAGAGTCAGCTGATACCGGCTTTATCAGGAGACAAAACGGAGAGCAGCATGCGTTTATGGCATGCCCGCAAACAAAACTTTGGCGAAGAGCTGGCAAATTCCCTTACCCATGGCATTGCCGCCCTGCTGGTGCTGTGCTCTATGCCCGCCATGGCCATAATCGCCTACCGCAGCGGCACCACGGCCGATGTGGTGGGCGTTTCTATTTTTTGCAGTTCTATTTTTCTGATGTTTCTTATGTCGACGCTGTACCATGCCATGGAGCCTGAGTCGCGCCACAAGAAAATATTCAAAATACTGGACCACATTTTCATTTATGTCGCGATTGCTGGCTCCTATACGCCCCTTGCCCTGCGGGTGATCGGCGGATGGAAGGCCATAGCGATTCTAGCTTTGCAGTGGGTCATGGTGCTGGTGGGCATAGTGTACAAATCGCTGGCGAGAAAATCAATGCCGAAACTATCCATGGCCCTCTACCTGGTCATGGGCTGGACCGTGGTGCTGATCCTGCCGAGCTTCTACCGCAATGCCAGTCCCGCCCTGTTCTGGCTTATTGTTGCCGGCGGCATCTGCTATTCCCTTGGCGCGATTGTCTATGCCATGCAATCGCTGCGCTTTCATCACATGATCTGGCACATGTTCGTGTTTGCGGGCGCCGGCTGCCATTATGTGGGCATCGGCGGATTTTTGTATTGAAGACCCCTTCCGTTGAGGCGCAGAAAGCGCAGAGAAAAACGGATACCCTCCTTATACATCCCCTCAGGCTTTTTTGAAGACGGCGGCCTCTGTGCGATCATCAAAAAACGAGCCCTGCTTCACGCGGCAACCCACCGTCCAGCTGTTGTTTATTAAAGATACAAAAAATAATTTCGATAATAACAATGTTGCGCTCGCACAAAGGCATTTTCGGCACTTTTACGGCAGCAGGCCCTAAAAGCATCCGCCGTACCATATTGATTACAAAAGGCTCGTACACAATGGACCATGCATCTCCATCACCGATCATGATGAAAAACGGCGGCATAGCCCCGGCTGCGCCAAAAGAAAGAACGCTGCGGTATAAGCCCGGCGATCTTATCATCAAGGAGGGAGACTTCGGCACAGCGCTTTACCGCATCAGAAGCGGAACGGTCGGCGTTTTTAAAGAACTCGAAGGAGAGGAGCTGCCCCTGTATGAGCTCGGGCCGGGCGATGTTTTCGGCGAAAAGGTTTTTATCGATGGCGGCAGCCAGCCGCGCCCGGCTTCGGCCGTGGCAAAAGATGCCGTGGAGCTGGAAGCCTGGCATTATCTTGCGCTGCGGCGCGAGCACCAGGCCCTGCGGCCGATTCTCAGGCTCATGGCCCTCGACATGGTGAAAAAGCTCACAAAGATAAGCGCGATGCATGACCGCCTGCGTCTTGATAAAAATCATGCGCAGAACAGGCCGGCAGAGACTGATACGGCGACGGTAACCCTCAAGGTTTGTGAGCCGTCATGCACCTTTAAGCTTGTCGGCAGCGCGCCGGTGGGAAGGGAATGGGAGGGCCTGGTCGAGTACCGGCTGACCGGCAATCCGGAATTGGGCATGCTTCATGCGACAGGTGTTGATATCGATAAGGAGGGAATGCGGTTCGACGTCAAGCTTGCCAACATCAACAATGGCGGGCATGAGCCGGGCAGCATCATAGAGATGACAATCCACCTGGCCGGGGGTGTTCCGGTTGTCGTACGTGGAGAAATTACCAGCATTTCACGAGGATCGCTGATCGGCCATACGGCTTTACGGGTGCTTTTTCACGATGTTTCTGACAGGGCACGCCAGAGAATAACAACATTTTTAAATTTATAGAGAAGGCGCAGGTACAAGGCATGGCAGTTCCGGAAAGCATAACCGCATATGTTAGAAATAGCCTG
>JAFGCP010000394.1 GCA_016932595.1 Deltaproteobacteria bacterium | reverse complement strand
TATTCTCGCAAAGTAAACCGGCAGCAATAGTATGGCCATCGCTCGAACCGCACGGGCTGCTCTCACCAAAAGCTCACCTCTACATAGAGGCTCTATTATTTTGAAAAATGCTCTAGCATTAATTAAGCGTGCAAGGGTGGGCTGTTCGGTATAAATCGATAAAAAAGGGGCGTTTCGAGCTTACATCTTATACTCATGCCAGATGCGGCGGAAGGCGTCGGAAATTGTTTGCCAGAAAAACCGGATGAGCCAGCCGAAAGCCTCAAGCATCGGCATCTGATCCTCCTTGCGCGCGGCCCCGAGGTCGAACTTAAAGTTGATTTTAATATCATCGGCCCGGAGCATGGTGCGTATCCAGGGGTCCTGCATGATGCGGGCCTGAATCGCCTCAAGGAATACGCGCAGCTCGCCTATTTTTTGCCTGGTCGCCTTGTCTCTGGCATTTGACCGGGCCATCATCAAAAACTGGAGCAGGAAATTGACCGCCTGCAGAAACTGCAGCTTCTGCTCGTTGTTCATGGCGCTTATATCTTTTTCGTTCAGCTCGCGGATATGGACTTCCATGCTCTCAAGGTCGCTGAAGGCAAACTGAAACGATTCGTTGAGAATCGAGGTGATGAGCACGAAGATGAATTCCTTGCATACATCATGGAGCTTGTATATCTGGTTGAGCCCCTGGAGCACTTCAAGCGCTTTCTGGTCGGAGATGGTCTTGCTGGCCAGCTGGTAGGAGCGTATCGTGTCCTTGTACATCTCCTCTCCCTCGAGAAACATGGGAGGAGGCGTTTTGCTGTAGTACTGCCAGAAGTCGGGCATGGGCCGGGTGCCTGATGGTCCGCCGCGCTCCCACTCCTGACGGGTCGGGTACAGGGTGAGGATTTTTTCAATGTCAAGGTCCGGAATCAGCACGATGTGGAGCTTGATGTCGCCGAGCTGCTGCCGTAAATCCTCCGGGATGGGGCCGAAGCCGTCGGTCAGCACCATGATTTCAGCCTGCTCAAGCTCGGGGTCGGCGGTAATGTCTTGGATGGCCTGCACGATTGCATCGCCAATATTGGTGATGCGGCCGCCGCCGGTCTGGATTTGGGAGATGTGGTTGATGAGCTTGTAGATGCTTTCTTCGGTTGCGGCTTTTACCAGCCCGCCTACGTCGGTGTGAAAAGAGCGAAAGTATATCTGCGGGTGCTCCCGGGAGACGCGGCGCAGATATTCAATGGCGATGGCCTTGGCGACGAAGAGCTTTTTGAACTTTTCGCCGTTCATGGATGTCGAGTTGTCAAACAGCAGATACACTTTCTGGCTGCGCTTCAGCTCGGTTTCATGGTGTTTGAGAAAGCTGTCAACCGACGTAACGCCCCCGGACGGGCTCTCATAATCGATTTTTATGAGCTCCCGGTTGGCGAGTTTTTTGTAAAATATCAGGTCGGAGTACAGGAAATATTCGCGCGGCAGCAGACGGGCGATGTCGCGCAGGGCCGTCATTTTGGTCAGGTTGATAAAATTGTCCATGAGGGACGGGTTTGTCGCCTCGGTGTCAATCGGGGATATGACGGTGCGGGAGGTGAATATTTCCTCACGGTTCAGAAGCGGAGCGGTTTGTGCTTTTATGCGGTGGGTGCTTGTTTCGCTGAAAAGGACGCGGGCGATATAGAAAATTTTCAGCATCTCGGGCGTGAAGCGCAGCGTCTCCATATTGCATACCCCGCAGGGCGGCATGTAGAATTCAAGCTGAGATTGAAATGCAGCTGCGTCCATAGCGGCTTACTTGAGAGCGATCTTTTTTTCATGAAAGACATCTTCCCTGAATCCTGCAATCAACTCTCTGGTTTCGCGTGATTTGGCTTCTTTCAGCGACATTTCACTTAAGTTTTCAAACAGCGTGAATGTCTCGGGCAGAAAGTTGTCGCGCGTGAGAGACATGAATTTCTGGCGCAGCTTCGTGAAGTATTCCATCAGCACCGAGCCCTCCGATTTTGCCACCCGCTCAAGCTTTTGATGCACTTCTTTGAATGCCTGGTCGGATTTCAGCGAGTCGGTGCTCTTGCTTTTTTTGATGATGTTGAAAATGCCGATGGCACTGAACATGTTTTCAAGAATTGTTTTGTCCTGCCGGAAATAGTTTTTGGTGGCATTGAGTATTTTATCGAACCGTATCTTTTCCTCCTCGCGCCCCAGGGTGCAGATGACATAGTAGAGGCTGTCGAGATCTTTTTCATCAACTTCGTTTCTTCCGTCCATAATGGCGGAGGCGCGCATCGTATCCTGGGTTTTCGCGCTTTTGCGGTCGCT
This sequence comes from Deltaproteobacteria bacterium, assembly GCA_016932595.1. Lineage (GTDB taxonomy): Bacteria > Desulfobacterota > WTBG01 > CAIYCZ01 > CAIRTM01 > CAIWCT01. The sequence continues at coordinate 2,623 of JAFGCP010000394.1, read as the reverse complement.
GATCGTATAGTCTTTGCGGTCGGACACCACGGCGCGGGTCTCTTCAATATATTTTTTCAGAATATAGTTTTTGAGAAACAGCACATAGCCCGGTATGTCAAGCTGCTTGCTCTGCACAAGCTTTTTTACAAATGACAGCTCCCCGAGGGTCAGGCGCCGCTCGGGTGCGGCCACTTTGCCGAAATGCTCCTGGTAAATCTGGTCGATGGAGTATTGAAAATACAGATCCTTGTTTTCCGGGATGAAGCTTTTGTAGAGGAACCGGTCAAGCACCGCCTCGAGCACCTCGGTAATGCGTATATAGTTGGCGGCTCCGATAGCGCTGTGCAGCGTCGAGGAAACCATCTGCTCGCCGTTCACGAGCTGCTTTTCATTGAGCACGGAGAGCAGCGCCCGCAGCAGCATGTCATTGGCGTCGAAAATTTCATCAAGAAAGGCGAAATGCGACAGCACCAGCGATCCCTCGACATTGTGGATCATTTTACCCTTTTTCATGGCTTCGATGTCGTAGGCGCCGAACAGGTTTTCCGGCATGGTGTCTTTGGTGAGCTGCTTTTCAAAAACAGTTGCTCCGTCAAAGCAGGCGAATATCTGCCGGGCAAGCAGCGATTTTGCCATGCCCGTGCGGCTGATGATGAGCTGATGCTCGCCGGTCATGAGCGCCAGAAAGGACTGGCGCACAATGTCTTTGCGGCCAAGGACCTGCTTGTTTATGTAGATCATGCATTCATTGATCAGCGTGGATATCGATTGCAGCTTATCGACCGGCGCTGCAGGCTCTGCCTCCGGAGCCGCCGCAGCCGCCTCGATGCGCGGCATCATCGGTATGACATTATCTTTGGGCGGCACCGGAACCGGTTTTTCGATTCTGCCCGTTGCCAGAGATAAAACGGATTCTTCAAGAGGATGCATGTATTTTTTAAAACTGCCGGAATTGCCTTGGTCCATGAATTTTCTCCATTGGTGTGTAGCACATGCTGCCCTGAGAATGGCCGCCATGAAAATCGTATACCATAAGGGCCGGGCAGCCAGTCTGCCGGCGAAACCATTCAAAGTGTAGCCTATTATTTAAGCAAAAATAAAGCCATAAAAAATTTTATCTCAAAGTTGTTGCGGCTGTGCCTGGACGGCATTGGCGCAGGGGTTGTCTGGGGATGTAATAAATGAAGTAAAATTAAGTAGTTGATTCAACCAAACAGCCGTCTTGACTGTATGGTTGTGTCTCTTTTATACGCCGGTGCAACCGTATGGGGCGCAGGGCTTTAAAAAGATAAACGGTATTCTTATTGCCAAAATGTCACTCGGGCTCTGTCAAGCCCTGGCAGTGTTGAGCTAAAGTTTTTTGCCTGATTTCAGCAAAAAAATACTAAGAACCGGATAGCTTTGTGACAAAGTGACAAAATTTTTTTGTTATCAGGTTTTCTATTGACAAACGGAACTCTATGAAATAGCATTCTAAATTCTCAATTGTCACGCTTTGTTGCCCCCTGTTACATATGGCATACTATTTGATAGTCAAAAAGCTTTAAATTTGAAATTATAAAAATTGTGGGGAAGTTTTTTTAGCTTCATTTCTTATTAATCACACTTCAAGAAACAATGTTAGAAGGAGGAAGTACATGGCAGAACAGAAAATGCAATCACTTGCACAGATGGGAAAAGTGTTCGACGTTCCCAAGGAACTGGCCGAGAAGGCCCACATCAAGAGCATGGCCCAGTACGAGGCGATGTACAAAGAGTCTATTGAAAGCCCTGATACCTTCTGGGCAAAAATGGCTGACGAGAACATAGAGTTTTTCAAAAGGTGGGACAAGGTTGTTGAGGCCGATCTTACGGAAGCAAATATCGCCTGGTTCAAGGGCGGCAAGCTGAACGTATCCTACAACTGCCTTGACCGTCACATCAAGACTGCCCGCAAGAATAAGGCAGCTCTCATGTGGCAGGGCGAGCCCGTTGATGAAGCGCGCACCTATACCTATATCGAGCTGTACACGGAAGTGAACAAGTTCGCCAATGTGCTCAAGAAGCAGGGCGTCAAGAAGGGTGACCGCGTGGTGATCTATCTGCCCATGATTCCCGAGCTCCCGATCGCCATGCTTGCCTGCGCCCGCATCGGCGCCATTCACGCCATTGTGTTCGGCGGCTTCTCTGCCGACGCTCTGCGCGACAGAATTCTGGGCTCCGAAGCAAAGGTGCTCATCACGAGCGACGCTTCCTACCGCTCCGGCAAGTCCGTCGACCTGAAGGGCAATGCCGACAAGGCCCTGGAATCCTGCCCCTCGGTCAAGACCTCGATCGTCGTAAAGCGTACGGGCGCACCCGTTACCATGAAGGACGGCCGCGATATCTGGTGGCATGAGGAAATGAATGCCAAGGGCCTGCCCGCCTACTGCGAGCCCGAGTGGATGGACGCGGAAGATCCTCTTTTTATTCTCTACACCTCCGGCTCAACCGGCCAGCCCAAGGGCGCCTGCCACACCACTGCAGGCTATCTGCTGTATGCCGCCACCACGCTGAAGTATGTTTTCGACCTGAAGGAAGAAGACACCTTCTGGTGCACGGCCGATATCGGCTGGGTTACCGGCCACAGCTATATCGTGTACGGCCCCCTGGCAAACGGCGC
>JAFGCP010000393.1 GCA_016932595.1 Deltaproteobacteria bacterium | reverse complement strand
GCTTGGGGCATAACTGCCATCTACTGCTTTTTTCCGTTACGGGGATATGCACCTCCGCGTGCTTCAAAAACCACGGCACGAACGGAGCATCCCAGTACACGGCATAGGCAGCGCCGGCAGACGCATAGCGCGTGTTCTCCCGCAGCCAGGCTTCAAGCTTTGCCCTGTTCTTCTCGAATTTGTCTTGTGTATACGAACCCTTGATGCCGATCGAGGCCACCATCCGCTCCGGCAGGCTGACCACCTTCACCTCTCCGCGGTCGGGCAGATCTTTGCCGCTGTCGGGGGCGCCCACATAGAACTGCATCCGGGCATGTTCAATGTCTGCTTCAACCGGCACGGTCATGGAAACATCATTGGCGCCTATATACCGAAAAGGCGCATAAACAACTCATTATTGTTGTCAAAATAGCTGCCGGGGTTTTCGGTCACCATAAGCTTCGAAGCCGGTATTTTTTTTATTTCAATCTCTCCGTCGGGCGTTTTGGGATAGGCCGCTTCATACGCATCGCTGCTGTCTGCCATGCAATACACTCCCATCAGGATTACAAGGGCTTGTGCGATAAGCTTTTTCACGGTTCAGCTCGTCCTGACTTGCAGACTACTGCCTGCTCTGCAATTACGTAATGTCTGAACGAAAACCCTGAACCATGCATGTGTTGGGTTCGCCCTTATGACCGTTCTTTTTCGCAAGCATTTGTTTTTGCGCAGGTTGGGTTGAGGTACGCAACCCAACGGGTGCTTTCGGGCTTAACCCAACAAAAAACATCTTTTCGTTCAGGCTCTAAGTATAGCCTGCGCATGCTGCAGCAACAGCAGAGGCCTCTTTTCCTCATGGGCTTTTTCTAAATAACTATCCGCTTTTCCCGGATAATTTTCAGAAACTCAAGGCGGTTTCCGACTTTGAATTTGCTGAATATGCTTGTTATGTGGTGCTTAACCGTGTTTTCGGAGATATTGAGCTTTGATGCGATCTTGTGATTTGTATAGCTGTTATAGATCAATGATGCCACCCTGTTCTCCATGGGGGAAAGATTGTAGTCATGAATGGACACAAGGCGGGAAAATTTCTGCTCCGCAGGCAGCATCGCGGAAAAGTCGTGCAGCTCTTTGTACACATCCTTTAGCTTTGCAATAACATTGATATTGAGAATTTCAGCCTGCATGCGGCCGGTTATGTCTTCGATCAGGACAATCAGAAACAGAAGCTCATCTGCTTTGGTGAAAATGCCCTGCGTATATTCTTTTACATAGGCCGTGTGACCGTCACGGGCAACATAGCGCTTCTCGTGCACAGCATGCCGGCGAAGCTTTTCAGGCGAAGCCAGCAGAGCCTTGATGCTCATGAGCTTATCCTCTGCATGCAGGTACGCATCAATCCCTTCCGCTTTCAAGGTATCCTTTGCATAGCCGAGAATGCCTGCAATAAAAGAGTTTGCATTCACGACCCCCCCCCTTTTGTCAAAAATTGCAATGCCGATAGGGGCATGCTCAAAGGTCTCCCTGAACAGCTCTTCGCTTTTCTGCAGCTTCTGCTCAACAGCTCTTCTCTGGGTTATATCGGTAAAAAAGCCCACATTGTATGCATGTTCGTCAATGACCATCTTTGTGCCGCTTATATCCGCATAGATAACAGAGCCATCCTTATGCTGGCAGGCAATGGCGGGAGCATTTATAGTAAAACCGCGGGCGATTTCCGCAAATTGACTGTTTACCTCTTCCATGGCGCTCTCCGGATGGATGTCGCTCAGCCGCTTCCGCTGAAGCCCTCTCAGGGTATAGCCAAGCAGTGCGCACATTGCCGGATTCGCGTATTTTACACGCTTGCTCTCAATATCGACCGCCAGAATCCCCTCGGCGCAGGTCTCAAATATTTGCCGGTACCGCTTCTCTGATTCCGCCAAGTGGATTTCAGCCTTCTTGCCTGCCGTTATATCAATGGCAAAGCCTATGACCTGCTCGATCGTACCGCGCTCATTGGCAATCGGTATAAAGGAGTTGTCATTCCACATGCCCTGCCGCTCGTCTTCCCAGCGCACCATTTCAGCCGTTGACAAAGCCCGGGCAAAATATCCTTTCCGGAGCTTTGCCACATGCGGGGGCAGGATGTCCCACAGGCACATGCCAATCATTTCCTCCCGTGTCCTGCAAAATCGCTTTGTCATTGTCTCATTGACTTCAATAAAACGGGCTTGCGTATCAAGCAGCATCATGACGGTGCTGGGTATCTGCAGGAGCGTGCGCGCCACGGCTTCGCTCTGGCGCAGTTCATTCTCCATGCGCTTTCGCCAGGTAATGTCGCGGACCAGGGTGACCATCCTCCCCTCGCCTGTGCCAACGAAAGCCACATTTACTTCCACGTCTATGAGGCTTCCGTCTTTGCGCCGGTGCCGTGCTTCAAAAACCTCTCCACCGATCTTTTTTATTTTTCTGATGCTGGCTGCGATCTCCCGGGGCTGTATGCCCGCTTCAATATCCCCGATGCCCATCCGCACAAGCTCCTCCCTGCCGTACCCGGAAATGGCGCAGAAGGCATCATTCACTTCCAGAATGCGGCCCTGCATATCCACTATGCTGATGCCGGCCTTCATGGTTTTAAGCAGCGTCCGGTACAGCTCCTCCTCCTGCTTTTTGATGGTGACATCCTGTATGGTGCAAAGCATGCCGTTAAAGGAGCCTTTCAGCGTCTGCGGCATGAGCCATCCCGCCTGCCAGGTTTCCCGGTTTGACGGAGTCACCACCGACACCTCATACTGCAGCGGCTGCAGTGTTTCCCGCGCCTGCCGGTACAAAGGCCGGAAGTTGCTTAAAGTTGCTTCCGGGAAATCCCTGAGAACATTCAGGCCGATAATTTTCGATTTGGGTATTCCGGCAATTTCCGTCATGCCTTTATTGGCATAGGTTATGACATCCTGCGGGCTGGTAACCCAGATGCCGTCATTGACGGTTTCAAAAATTTTTTCATAAAAATTTTTCTGGGCTGCAAGATTGTGCTCTATTGATTTGCGGCCGCTTATATTGTGAGAGTGAAAAAAGCCGTACTCCATGCCCCTGAAAGCAATATGGCTTGCCATAACTTCAACGGGTACGAAGGAGCCGTCTTTTCTACGGTGCCGGGTCTCATAGAAACATGAGCTCTTTTGCTTTATTTCAGACCAGATCATTTTCCATGCGCCCCGGGTCGCTTTAGGCCCAAGCCCCCCCATGAATTTTCCTGTCAGCTCTGTAACTTCATAGCCCAGGTTGTGTGCGGCAGGAGCATTGACATACAGGATTCTGCCTCCGGATGACGTGAGGCATACGCCGTCAGGAACCTTATCGAGACAGAGCCGGACGAGAGCCTCGATCTCACCTGATGCTTGGGCTTCAGCCGTGTCAAGCTTGAACGCGGTGCCTTTCCTTTTTTTGGAAGCATTTTTAATTTTAGCCCCGGGTTCGGTGACCGCCGCGCCTTCAAGCTCCTTAACTTTATCGCGCAGCAGCGCCAGCTCTTCGAGAAGCTGCCGTCTGGTTTTGCCGTCGTCGCTCATACACTTTTACCCCTCTTCATGGTTAGAGAAAAAAGCGCCCCGGATCTTGCCCATCCCCCTGGCAACTGCCGGCACATGAATCCGTGTTTGCACCACAGTATGTACCGATTCTAGATTGAACCCGGCTGCACGTCAAATTATATCTAAAAAAAAAGAGCCCCCGTTCTTATTCCCCTGGAGCCAGGCACTTAGGAGCCTTCTTCAAACTGGCAAAGCAGGCCTCTAATATGCTACATATAAATACTGTTGCTGCGGCGCTTCCGCTTTTTTTCAAAGACGCGTATGAAACATGCACACTTTCCCGACATAAGCACCACCACCATGTACAGCTCGCCTCACGCATTTCTGGACCGGGGAGGCAACCCGATAATGCTGCGGGCTGACGTGCCTGAATTACTTGATGACCTCACGCGGATGTACCTTGCGTACCAGCCGCGGGGAACATTCAGCGGTCTGCCGCCAGTAGCGGACAAGGCCTGCATCTCGTGGGTAAAGGAAATTATCGAGACCAGCATCGGCCTTATGGCCATGTCCTTCGAGCATCTGGTGGTCGGCCATGCCGCGCTCTTTCCCATACGTGACGGCATCTGTGAGCTGCTCATCGTGGTCGCGCCTCAGAAGCAGCACAACGGCATCGGCACGCAGCTCCTGCACTCTCTTATCCAGATGGGTTATGAAGTCGGGTTCTCGCAGATATGGCTCTCCGTTGAAAAAAGCAACTTCGTGGCGCTGCATCTCTATAACAGGTGCGGCTTTGAACGCTTAGCCTTCACGGACGGAGCCCAGGTTGAAATGACCCTGGACCTGAAGCAGTACAGCCCGACCGTTACCGTCAAGGTCGGCAAAGTGATGAATCGCGGGGTCATACTGGTCAACCTGCATGATTCATGCAAGCGCGTGGTAGAGCTGTTTTTGAATCACTCTGTAGATGTGCTGCCTGTGGTAAGCGACGATGGCGTGCTCTCGGGAATTCTTTCCCAGTCCGACCTCATCTTCAAGCCCATCCTGCAGCGCAAGGTGTGCGAAATCGCCACGCAGGATGTTGTCTTCCTCCACGAATCCTGCACCATCGAGCATGCCATATGGCTTTTGCAGACAAAAAGGCTGCGGTGCATCCCGGTCGTGGACGACAAGCACAGGGTCGTAGGCAGCATCAGCCGCCGCGATATTCTCGCTCACTATTTCAAGACCTACGAGCAGTCAGACAAAAACAAATGATTCCGGCGCTTGATACAGGGCTGGCGGCGGCATCGCACCGGGAGGCTCGTCTGCTCCTGCGCTGCAAAAAAGGTGATTCTATGGCTAGGCAAAAAAAAATATCGGCGCTGACCCCGCTGCTGCTTGCAGCGGGTATGCTCCTTGCTGCTGCGGGGTGCGGCCCGCGGCCAGACACGCAGATGGCGCCCATGCGCGACGGCGTACGGCTCGCGACGGACTGCTTTATACCCCGGGCAACCCCGGCGCCGGTCATACTGGTGCGCACGGTCTATGGCCGCTCGGACAAGAGCTATCGAACAACGGCGCGCGGCCTGAAGGCCTCCGGCATCGGCCTGGTGGTTCAGGACACGCGCGGCCGCTTCGGCAGCGAAGGGGCAGACCGGGTTTTCCTTGACGACGCCTGGGGCGACCTGCAGGACGGGGCCGATACCGTTGCCTGGCTCCGCAGCCAGCCCTGGTGCAACGGCACCGTCGTGACCATGGGCGGTTCGGCCCTGGGAATCACGCAGATTCTGATGGCGCCGGCCACGCAGGACATTGCAGGCCAGTCAATCAGCGTGGCCTGCTCATCTCTGTATGACGTGGCCTATATCGGCGGCGTCTGGAACAAGGCGCTGGTTGAGGACTGGACCACCGGTCAGGGCAATGACTATATGCTGCAGACCTGGCGAGATCACCCCCGGCAGGATGCATTCTGGGACCAGCTCGACGCTGAAGCCCGGGCCGGCAGGGTGACGGCTCCGGCCATTCACTTCGGGGGCTGGTGGGACATCTTTCAGCAGGGCACCATCAACAACTTCACCTCGCGGCAGTATGGCGGCGGCGCCGGCGCCCGGGGCAATCAGTTTCTGGTCATGGGGCCCTGGGCACACGGCAGGCAGCAGGACCTGGGCGACCTGGCGCTGCCGGACAACTATGATTTCCCGCAGTCTGATCTGGAGTGGGCGCTCATGCAGTACTGGCTGACCGGCGCAGGCCCCGAGGTCATGGAAAGCCCCAGGGTGTACTACTATGTTCTGGGAGATGTCGACAATGCCGCGGCTCCGGGCAATGTCTGGCGCACGGCCGATGACTGGCCGCCCCTGGAAACCCAACCGCTTGAATTCCACCTCGGGCCGTCACATGCGCTCAGCACAATTCCGCCTGCGCAGGCGGAAAGCTATGCCTTTACCTTTGATCCGGCACATCCGTGCCCGACCCATGGCGGCGCGAACCTGTCGCTGCCGGCAGGACCCTTCGATCAGCGGCAGGTAAGCGGCCGCAGCGATGTGGTGTCCTTTGCGACAAAAAAGCTAACTGAACCCGTTGAGGCGACCGGCCGGATTTCTGTGCGCCTGTTTGTGCAGACCACTGCCCCTGACACGGATTTCACGGCAAAGCTTGTCGACATCTACCCCGACGACAGAGAGATACTCCTCACCGACAGCATACAGCGTCTGAAGTACCGCAGCGGCGGGGCAGCGGCCGAGCCTGTCGCGCCGGGAGAGACCACCGAGTTGACTATCGACCTGTGGTCGTTCAGCATTATTTTCAATGCGGGCCACCGCATCGGGGTGCAGATATCAAGCAGCAACTACCCGCGCTTCGAGGTGAACCCCAATACCGGCGCAGACTTCCCCGACAATGCAAGCGGGGTCACGGCAACCAACACCATTCTGACCGGGCCGGACCACCCCTCGGCCCTGATCCTGCCGGTACCGCAAGGCTGACACGGCAGGCCGCCTCATGCGCGCCAATGTAGAGCTGCAGATGCTTTCCTGGATTATTTCAAGCCGAAGGGTGCTGAGGACCGAGCACCGCGTGTGCAGGCTGGGTGTGGTCTTCTCGAAACGTCATTCCTTCTGCACGCAATACTGCGGCACAAAAAAAAGATTCTGATTTTTAGACAGGGGAGCGGACAATGAAAAGCCGGGCGAAATCCGGCGCAGCGGACGCCCGGCATTGCAGTTGACGTGCAGAGCAAGTAACCTGTTTATCGAACGGGCGGGCCGAATTTCGGCTTCCAGTGGTCATTGCCGCTGCCGTAATAGTTGTTGACGACCACAGTTCTTTCCACGACAACCGGCCGTTCCACAACAACGGGTCTTTCATAATAAACCGGTGCCGGCGCATACACTACCGGAGGGGCATACACCACGGGTGGCGCATAATAATATCCGCCGTAATACCCGCAGCCGGAGCCCCAAAACCGGGGATAGCCCCAGCTCCCAATGCCGAGGCCGATGGCAAAACTTGTGTAGCTGCCGTGATGCCCTCCGCCATGACCATGTCCGTAGTAGCCATGCCTGCCATGCCCATGCCCGCCGGCCGCAGCAGGGGACGCCAGTATAAAAACAATAGCCAGTGCAAAGATACATGCTTTCATGATGACACCTGCCTGTTCCAAGCCTTAATTTTTACAACCGGCCGCCAGTAAAATTCTCCTAAGGAACCATTCTTTAAAAGATATCATGGGTTTGTTCAAAAATCCATAGTTAAAAATTACGGTACGACGCAGGAGGTGGCCAGGACGTGCCTGCCGGTAGAAGCAGTATGAATTCCCGCACGGCATTGCTGTGCGTGAAGATGGCAGCGCAGCTTTATCGTCATGCAGGCAAAAGACGGCATCCAGAGGTGTAAGATGAAAAATAACGGAATTTTTCAAGGCAGAGAGGGAGGCGGTCCGGCGGATTACTCTACCGAAATCGTGCCGGCGCAGCTGCTGCCGTCGGGGCCGAAACTGACGGTCACATCATACTCGCCGGGCTCCAGACGGAACGGCCGCACCAGCAGAAAACCAACAATGCTTCTCGGGCCGATTTTCGACCGGATGACGTCGTTGATGGCGTCCGTGCCCCAGTCGATGGCAATGGGGCGGGAAAACTCAACGCCGCTGTCTTTATCGAGACTCACCACAAAGGGGATGAAGGGGTCAAGGAAGGCAAGCAGCGTAAAAATTCGCCGGGGTGCAACCTGCAGGCTGCAGGGGCAGCCGGTATGCACTGAGGCATCACTGTCATCGCAGTCAAAAGCCGCGGCTGTTTTGTTATCGGTCAGGCTGGCGACATATCCCTCCGGCTGACCGTCACAGGTTTCAACTGATTGAGACTGATTGCCGTACATGTCGGCATCGCTGTCGCGGTAATAGGTGATAAACTCAAAGCCGTTGTCGCTTGCGCCGTCGCAGTCATCGTCGATGCCGTTGCACATCTCTGCGGCAGGGCTGCCTGCCGTGCAGTTGTCATGCAACGCGCCGTTCACGCACCGGGCAGCACCTTTGGCTGCGCATGCGCCCACGCCGCATCCGGTCTGCACGGCCGCATAGTCGTCATCGGCCCTGCCGTCGCAGTCTTCATCGATGCCGTTGCAGTTTGCGTCGCGTGACGGCCTTCCGGCTGCGCAGGTATCCTGCACCTCGCCGTTAACGCACGCAAGAACACCTTCAGACATGCAGGCGCCTGCGCCGCAGGTGGTCGGTATGGCCACATAGTCCTCGTCTGCCGCGCCGTCGCAATCCTCATCAATACCGTTGCACGTCGTGTCCGGCAGCGCGCCGGCCACAGGATCACAGCTGTCCGTCACAGAGCCGGCCACGCAGGCCGTGCTGCCCGTATTGCCCGAGCATATGCCTACGCCGCAACTGGTCTGCTCGGCCGCGTAGTCGTCGTCTGCCACGCCGTCGCAGTCTTCATCGATGCCGTTGCAG
>JAFGCP010000059.1 GCA_016932595.1 Deltaproteobacteria bacterium | reverse complement strand
ATGCGGGAAGGAATACGCTGATCGGCAGCGGCGCCGATTTTGCCGGCTTTGTATCAGCCGGTGACGGCTGCAAATTTGACAGCGGCTGCAGCCTTGAAAACTGCATTGTCTGGGACGGTGCGCAGATCACGGCAGGCGCGGCATTTAAAAATGCCATTATCGGCCCGGGCTGGTCCGTGCAGGTGCAGGAGGCTCTCTGACATGCAGGCCGAGGAGCATAAGCGGCGCATAAAAAATTTTCTTCGGCATGCCGGGTTTACCCTGCGCCCCGGCGACGATGCCTTTATCCTGCTTGCCCGGGGCGGCTCCGACCGTGCGTTTTACCGCGCTCTCACCGACCGGGGAAGCTTTGTCGTGATGACGGCGCCTGCTTTCCGCTACGAGCTCAGGGCATTTCTGGATGTGGCGGCCTATCTGCAGGGCTGCGGCACGGCAGTGCCCGCACTTATCGCCCATGACCATGACGGGCAGCTGGTGCTCATGGAGGACGTCGGCGATGAAAGCCTGTACTGCCTGCTCCAGCAAGCGGGCGGCCGCGGTCGGGTGATGGAGCTGTACCGGCAGGTGCTGTGCTCTCTGGCTGAGCTGCAGATGCAGGCAACGCCCCGGATGAGAACCTGCCACTATCTCAAAAACCGCTCATTCGGCTATGAGGCCCTGCGCTGGGAAACGGATTATTTCACGGAATGCTTTCTGCGGGGGTACTGCGGCATTGAGATTAAACAGGAAAGTAAGATTGACGATGAACTGCACCGCCTGGCCGATGTAATAGCCGCTGAACCGCGCTATTTCATGCACCGGGATTTTCAGTCAAAAAATATTCATTTCAAAGACGGCAGGGTGCGCATCATAGATTTCGCGACCGCCACCTGCGGCCTGCTGCAGTATGACCTGGCCTCGCTTCTGAAAGACGCATATGCGCCGCTTCAGCCTGACGAGCGGCAGGAACTGCTCGGCTTTTATCTGCAGGAGCTTGCCGGGCGGTGGGGGCTTGCGCCTGACCCTGCGGCGTTCACGGCCATGTTTCACCGCGCCGGGCTGCAGCGCACCATGCAGGCCCTGGGGGCTTTTGCCTTTCTGAGCATGCGCAAGGGTAAACCGGAATTTGCCCGGTATATACCCGCGGGGGTGGCCGCGCTCCAGGAGGCGCTTGCATTGTTTCCCGAATATCCGGTGCTTGGCGCGTTAGCGGCACAGGCCGCAGCCGGCTTGCAGAATACGCCCGATCCGCGATAAGCATGTATTCCGATGCGTATCGCTTATCCACGCATGCCTTCAATTGTCCTGTCTGAGTTCCTCAAGCCAGGTCGTGTAGTCTTCGGTAAACACTTCGCCGCTTGCCTGATTGTCCTCGTCCAGAATTTTTAATAAGCTCATGCGTATATCTTCGGGCTGCCTGAACAGCGCTTTGTCCTCAGGCGGCAGGTTTTCATGGTAGGACACTGCCACCAGCCCGGGGCTCAGGGCATTTATGCGGACGGGCGACCCTGAGCAGATCAGCTCAAAGGCCAGCACTTCAGTGAAACGCGTCAGGGCGGCCTTGGCCGATCCATAGGCGATCATGCCCGGCACAACATTGTATTTCATCATGCCCGACTTCGAGCTGATATTGATGATGTGGCCCGAGCCCTGGCGCTTCATCACCGGCAGGACGCACCTGATGCAGTTCAGAGGGCCGTAGAAATTGATGGCAAAGATCGTGGCGAAGTCCTCTGCGGAGATATTATCGAAGGTGTACTGCGACATGGTGTCGAAAAACTCCTCCTGCGTGTGCGGGGCTATGGACCGCACGCCGACAAGGGGGCCGCCGGCATTGTTGATGAGCACGTCGATGCGGCCAAGCTCGGCCAGAGTTCGGTCGGCCATGTGCCGCACCGCCCCGGGATCGCTGATATCGGTCGGGATGGCAAGGGCTGTGCGGCCTTGGCTGCGCACGTCCTGCGCGGTCTGCTCAAGTTCGGACGCTGCTATGTCCGCGCACACGATATCATAGCCTTGCTCGGCAAGAATTATGGCAATGCCCCTGCCGAGGCCCCTGCTGGCGCCTGTGACGATTGCTGCTTTACCGTTAGAGTTCACGGTCTTTCCTCCTTCTCATAATGCATAAGGTTTTATGCTGTGCCGAATACCTGCTTCAGGTTATCCACATAATCGATGATGGGCTGTATATGCGGCGCAGACTCCACGAGCTTTTCATAGGGAAAGGTAACGGTCAGCTCGCTGTCGTCGAGCCCCACAAAGGTGCGCCACGGAAAGTCGCTGGTCGAGAAGGTCATCTGGCGGGAAACAAAGGCATGCCTGATATTGAAAAGACAGCCGCCGTTGCCGCCAAAGCCCTTAACCAGGGTTCCCTGGTAGGACTGCGACCTGACAAGAATATCCGCCTGCTTGGGGTTGCAGAACATAATGACGAGATTCGGGTCTGCAACCTTGCTGAGGGGGCCTGACAGCAGGCACGAATACTCGACCTTCGGCAGCGGGATCTCCCGGACGCAGGTCTCGTAAAAATCCATGGCCGTGTTCATATCCCTGTGATAGGGGCACATGTCGATAAACCCCTGCACCGCATTGCGGTATTCTTCGCGGTCAATCTCGCAGACGCCGGTGCCGATGAGCCCCTCGAAACAGGCATGGTTCTCTTTTGTGCTGTAAAAGACCGAGCCGTTCTCCAGAATTTCGTTCATTTGAACGCACAGCCCCGGCATGGCTTGTCCCTCATAGCGGGGCACATCAGGGGGGAAATCCCTGAGGGGCGCCAGAGCGATGGGCTCTTTTTTCAAGCCAAGATTCTCCATGAGCATTTTTTCAATTTCCTGTTTCGTCATGCATTCCTCCCTCGTCTTGTTTTGTTTTTTTCTCAAGTGATGCCTTCATCGGCAAATCCTTGTCTGTCAGGCGGCGACCCATGAATTCCTGCAGGCTGTGAGCGCTCTGCCTGCTCGATGCGGGCGTTTTGCCGGCTGGTTTTTTTATTGCAGGCTGCAGCGGCACGGGCTCATCCTGTACAATCGGTTCAATGCACTTTGTGAGGTCAATAGCGTGCCGCCTGACCGAGGCGGCCATGTCGTTGATCATGTCTTTCATCGACGACTGCAGCGGCACAAGCTCATCGGGCAGAGTTTCCTCAAGAGGCTTTTCAAGGCCAAGAGCCTGGAGCTTGGCTGACGTGGGCATGCCGGTGCTGATATCCCACTGCCGTGCATAATAATATTCGTTGAGCATGGCCGCGAATTTATCGCGTTCAAGCACGGCGCCCTTGCGCGTGATGAGCTTGCCGCCCGGCCCCGGAAGCAGAAACTCGGGATTGAACATGCCGAAGCGAACCATGGTGTCGATTACAAGCGGTTCGGTGAAATTGAATTCCGGCAGAACGTCGCCCGCCCGCCCGCGCTTGCCTTCGCGGGCTTGTATAAGGCGCTGCAGATTGAACACGCGCTCGCCAACCCGATTCAACTTCTGCTCGGTCATATCGATGCCGGTAACGGCTGCCAGCAGGCGGCTTTCGATGGAGGGGTCGCCGATATGGTCATCGGAGCCCTCGGCGATAAGCATGGGGTAAAAAAAATCGCAGCCCACCAGAGTTTCCTTGGCATACTGCCGGTTCTGGATATGAGCGGCAACAAAGCCCTTGCCCTCATATTTTGAAAAATCAGCCGCCTCTTCATCGAGCCAGAACCTTTTGGCGAGAAGGCGAAATGCCTCGGTCGAGAGGGCCGACATGCCGCCATCGGTAGCGAACCAGAACACCCATTCAAATGCCGGGAACCCAATTTCATGCAGCTGGTTCATGGGGTTGGTGTCGGTTGCGTGGAAGAGGGCATTGATAATAAAGTAGCGGGAACTGTACACGTCGGCGGAGAACCCCGCTCCCTCGATAACGCCTTCAAGCAGCTGCTCAGCCGCAGGCCCCAGGCTGTGGGCTGCCCGCATCGTTCCCTGGGCGAGCAGCTCGAAAAGGCCATTCCCCTCCAGGAGCAGATGCGCAAAATCCTTGAAAAAGCCCGGGCTGCCCAGCTCGCCCAGGCGCAGCCCCGACGACCGCTCTGTGATGATGCCCTCGACGGCGCAGCTATGAATCCAGGGCAGCATTTTGGTCAGCTCCTGTGTGCACAGGCCAAGGCGGTTGCACAGCGAGGTTGCAAGAAATGAGCTGCCGCTCGCCTCGTCATGGTGATAGCGCTTGTCCCAATCGTAGTAGAAATAGCTCGAGCCGCAGTTTTTCCTGTAGTCCTGAAGGCCGGAGCCATGCTTGAACAGGCCGCGGGAGCAGCCGCCGGGGCAGCCGTGGCAGGGTGCGCGGCGCACGAGCTCTATGTCGGGCAGCACGGGATCCATGAGATTGCGGCCCTTGATCATGGCGCGAATGTGGCGGTTGAGACCGGCAAGCTCATCGGGGCGCGCCACCGCAATTTTTTCATCTCCTTCAATCACCAGCGCCTTGAGCAACTTCACGCCCCAGACCGCTCCGAAGCCATGGCCGGCAAATGAGCCGTTGTCGCCCGCCACGAGGGACATCCTGATCAACTTTTCGGCAGCAGGCCCGATGCACATCGTTGCCGCGCCTTGTGCATAGCCGGCCGACAGCTTGCTTTGGGTTTCGGGAATGTCAAGCCCCCAGAGATCACCGGCATCGCGAAGCTCCAGGTTGCCGTTGTGTATATGCAGCAGCATCGGGCTGCGCGCTGTGCCCCTGATGACCAGGCCGTCATAGCCCGCTGATTTCAGCTTGAAGGCGGCTATGCCGCCCATGCTTGCAATGCCGAACTGGTCGGGATAGAGCAGGGGCGATATGCCGGTCATGACGATGCGTGAGCAGGCGGGCGCGGTGGTGCCGGCAAGGGGGCCTGTCATGATGATAAGGGGATTATCAGGTGCGAACGCATCGGGATGCGGTCCGGCCATATCCCAGTAGAGTTTTGCTGCAATGCCCCTGCCGCCGATAAAGGTTGCGGCATAGTCATGCGTTGAGAGCGTTTTGACCGTGCCCTGCGACAGGTCTATATGGCCTATTTTGCCTGTCCAGCCATAACAGTTATTCATGCCAGTACTCCTGCGCTGCGCGTTTTACTTTTACGTAAATTAAACCGATGCAAAAGTGGTAAGGATGAATAAAACGATACTGGTTTTAGCGCTTTTAAGTTGACTTAGCAAGAAATATTTTTATGTATGAAATGCTGACTTGACTTAATAATTAAATAAATTTAATCATAATCATTATTTGAATATTTATAAAAATATTTAATATTTGTTTTTTTATGACGCAAAATGGATTACTAGCAAAGGGGCTTTGAAAGATTGACAGAGGTTAAAAAGATGATACATATGAGAGCAGACGGCCCGGGCGGGCTGTTGCGGCAGAGTAGACAGATGATATAAATCTTATTTGAAGGATGAAGTGCCATGGGAGTACCAATACCGGAGCAGGAAATACGAAAGCTTATGGATGATGAGCTGTGGGGCACGCTGATGGCCATTGACGACGGGCAGCCCTATGCAGTGGAAACCTCTTTTGCAACGGATGAAGAAAATCTTTATACCGGCTCAAAGCTCGGGGGCCGTATGCACCGCTGCCTTGCGCGTAATCCGGCTGCATCATTTAAAATCTGCGACGGCGATCACCGCGGCCACACCTACCGCGCAGCCATTGTGGAATCGCAGGCCGAGATACTTGCCAGCCGAGAGGACATTCTCTATTGCCTGAACATTATTTTTACCAAGCTCGGGCTTTCCACCGCCGGCGTTGAGGCCAAAGCCGACAGCTATGCTGCCGGAAAGGGGGGGCTGGCCCTGTACCGCCTGCCGCTGCGCAAGCTGGGCGGCATTCGCTCCGGCCGGGGATAGCAGGCCATCCGGAGGAGCACGGGCGTTTATCCCTCAACCCTGTGAAAACGCGAAGTTTGAAAAACATAACCATTTTTAAGGTTGAAAAATCATGCCTGCTTTCATAACCATTAAAAATACCTTTGACGAGGTCTATGGCAGCCTGCCGGTGCCGGTTTTTCTGTTTGATGACCAGGCACGGATGATCAAGGCAAACAGGGCTTTTCTCGACCTTGCACAGGTGGGGCCCGAGAGGCTGCCGCAGCTTTCTATCGCAGACTTTTTTAATGTGGTTAAAACATTTCGCTTTCCGGTTCCCGACCGCTATATTACCGAACTGAAAATAATGGACGGAAGCGCTGTTCCGGTTGAGCTCAATTATACGAAGTTTCAGGCTGCGGATAACCAAGAACAGGGCTGCCTTGTTTTTTTAAACGATCTGAGGGAGGTGCATGCCCTCAAGCAGAGTCTGCGCCAGGCGGTCATAGAAAAAGAATCCCTTCAGCTGCAGCTTGCAGGAGAAACGCCGGACAGCAGTCTGCAGGAACGGATACGGCTTCAGGAGCAGGTCAAGGAGGAAAAGGCTTTTCTGGAAAATATTATTGAGTCATGCGGTGACGGGATAATCATTATAGACGGAAAAGGGCTCATTACCCGGGCCAATGAATCGTTTGCGCGAATTATCGGAAGACCCAAAGGGGAAATATCCGGCAATCTGTATGACCTCGGGCCGATAACCGGCACCTTCCTCTGCACTACCGGAGAAACCATCACCCTTGATGATGCCTACCGGGAATACACCTACAGCCAGGTGGAAAAATTTATATCCCTTGAAGACGGCGGCAAGATAGAGAACTGGGAATACTATGCTTTTAACAGCCGGGGTGAAATTGTTCCTCTTGATGTCACCGCAACCCTGCAGAAAAATGCCGAGGGCCTTATCACCAACTCGGTAAGCGTGCTTCGCGATAGTACCGAAAGAAAAAAGACGGAAAAAGCCCTTGAGGAGGCCTACCGGTTCCGCAATCAGTTTTTTACCAATATTACCCATGAATTTCGCACGCCGCTCACGCTGACCATCGGCCCTCTGGAGGAGATCCTGCGCGGCTCATGCGGCACGGTGAGCGCCGCGGTTGAAAGCAGGCTTGAGTTGACGCTGCGCAATTCCCGGCGGCTGCTCAAGCTCATCAACCAGCTGCTGGATCTCAGCATGCTCGAGTCCGGTGCAAAAAGCCCGGCATATGAAAAAAAAGATATCAATGCCTTTACCGCCTCGATACTCGACTCCTTTTCCCTGATTGCGCATAAAAAGAATATCGCCCTTAGCTTTAATCCAAGCCCGGATATTCCGGCTGCGGCCATTGATCCGGGAAAACTGGAAAAAGTGCTGTTCAACCTGATCGGCAATGCCTTTAAATTCACCCCCGATGGCGGCAGCATCACCATTCAAACACGATGCGTGCCGGGACCGGAACTGCCTGGCGATGCCGCAACCTCCGGAAGCGAGGGCAATTTTATCGAGCTGTCCGTCACCGATACCGGCATCGGCATACAGCAGGAACATATCAGCAATATATTTGAGCGGTTCAACCGGGGCGGCCTGGCGCCGGAGCAGGAGTCGGGAGGGGCCGGCATCGGCCTTTCCTATGCAAGGGAACTGGCCGAGGTCATGGGGGGCAGGATTGCGGTTGCAAGCACGTACGGCAGGGGCTCAACATTTTCTCTGTATCTGCCCGCAGCCATGCTGCAGCAGGCAGCAGCCGAAGGCACGGCGGGTGTGGTTCGCAAAGCTTCATCCCTGCAGACCGATGTTGAACTGT
>JAFGCP010000392.1 GCA_016932595.1 Deltaproteobacteria bacterium | reverse complement strand
TTTTCCCAAAGTACCTCTGCATACTCCCGGAACTGTCAAACTCTTGGAGTCCCCCAGCAGAGCTGGGGGTTTACCTAATATTAATTAAAGAGACAAGCCGCGGCCTGTCTCTTTTTTGTATTCAGACCACAGCTTTATATGACATGCTTATAATGTTTGTAAGGCTGCATTTCTCCTGCGCTTTCATCAGCAGATCAATAAGTCCTTTGAAATCATTGCGCCCCAGATACTGCTCAACAATAAATGTGCTTGCAGGCAGGCCAGCATCGCGCAGCCCCGAAGCAATACAGGTATATATTTCATTCATGACAATCTCCCTTCGCGCATCGCTTTTTCTCATTATCAGCATGTTGCTTTCCGCCATACTCTAATCTTTCAACACGGGAGTTTCAAAAAAGTTACTCGCATCATTGCCTGCGAAAAATGGTAATTGCTAATAAAGATATGCTAAAATATACATAGAATAAAAACGGGCATACACAGGAAAGGAGGCTATTGTATGGAACATATCAAGCTTGCCATCAAACCGGGCAGTTCCGTGAGCGCAGGGCTCTGCGCCCTGTGCGGAAAAAAAACCGAACCCCAGCGGCCCTTTGACCTTTTTCTCCATGACACCCAGCAGCTGGTATGCAAAAGCTGCGGCGAAAAAAACGCGCCCGATCTCGTCTCGCTGCTGGACTATTTTTACAAGGGCCACTATATCGAGCCGGGACATGAAGCCATTGAAAGCGAGGTCAGTTCCATAAAAACGATTGCCCAGAATATGCAGATTGAAAACCTGTATATGCTGGAGCAGGACCTCTTTAGGATTTCGCGGCAGGCCTATCTGCTGCGCAAATATGTCGTAAAGCAGATAGAAAAGCAGGAGGGAACTCCCCCCTCATCCTGACATGCTGCTGCCGCAGCAGCGGCAACAAAAAAAGGGATGGCCTGGCAGCCATCCCTTTTTTTGTTTTCCTGCACATTACATCTATTTTTTCTCGAGCATTTCCACGGCAGGCTCCTGAAACAAAACTCCGCCTGCATAGAGCGCGTCTATCTGCTCCTTGCCGTACTTGAGAACACCTCCGAGCACTTCCCGCGTATGCTCGCCCAGCAGGGGGCCATGGCCGCGGACGCAGCAGGGCGTTTCGGACATCTTCAGCGGGCTGCCGTACATTTTCATTTTCCCTACGAACGGCTGTTCGATCTCGACCATCATTTCCCGGGCTTTCACATGCTCATCATTGTCGGCAAGCTCCTTGATCGTGCGCGTGCGCAGGCAGGGCACTTCATACTTTTCAAGTATCCGCTCGGCCTCTTCGGCGGATTCGCACGACATGGTCCATTCTTCCACCAGCTGATGAATGAAGGGAGCATTTTCCTGCGTGCAGCGTATGGAAACGCTGGCCGCGCGCGGCTCATCAAACAGCCATTTGTACTTTTCGCCCATGGCATGAACAATTCCTTCCCAGCGGGGCTGGGTAAGGGAGGCGATGACGATATAGCCGTTTTTGCACTTATAAATGCCATAGGGAGCATAGCCGGGATGCAGGCGGCCGATCCGGGGCGGCTCAACCGGTTTTCCGATGGCGCTGGTCAGCAGATACCACGGCAGGGTATTTTCATGGAAGGAGAACAGGCAGTCCATCATGGAGATATCGATGTTCTGGCCTATGCCGGTCTTTTCGCGGCAGTACAAAGCGCTGCAAATAGCGGTTGCGGCATGTATTGAAGCGGTCATATCGCCGATGGAAACCGGGGCGATCTGGGGAATCTCGCTCTGGTCGGTCCAGCCGCTTGCGCCCTGGGCGATCATGTCATAGCCTGGCTTATGGGAGTAGGGGCCCCAGTGGCCGAAGCAGGAAACCGAGCAGTAGATAATTTTGGGATTGATCTTTTTGACCGAGTCATAATCCAGCTTCAGGCGGTCCATAACGCCGGGGGCGAAGTTTTCCATGAGCACATCACACTTTTTTATAAGCTCATGAATCAGCTCCATGCCCTTGGGTTCCTTGAGATTGATGCAGATGCTTTTTTTACCGCGGTTGCAGTTGATATTGTAGGAACTTTGCTTGACACCTTCATGCTCAACGATCAGCGGCAGATGGCGCTCATTGGTGCCGTCTTTGTAGCGCTCCACCTTGATAACATAGGCGCCCATGTCGGCGAGTGTTCTGGTGGCGAAAGGACCTGCAAGCACCCAGGTGAAATCCAGTATGGTCACACCGCTCAGTGGTCCGGGTTTCATTTCTTCCATGGCAAACCTCCAATAAGATTGTATGGCACGTAAATTCCGCTAGTCAAAGCCGATAATAAGAATTTTTATTTTAATCAAACTCAGCCTCAATGTCAAGTTATTGCAGGATGTTGCACGCGCATGGACGGCCGAGAAAGCAATTCCCGGAAAAGGGGCAGTTGCAGAGGCGGGCAGCAGGAAGCCCTGTATAAAACTGCACTATCAGGAGCCGCACCAGGTGCGCATCGGCCGGTAAAGCAATGTAATTTCGACCATATGCAAACAACGCGGCGAGGCCTCGACCCTGAACCAAAAAAATATGGATGAGCGCCGCCCCTGCAGAGCCAGCCAATATACCTGAGCACGGTAGCCCTATGGTTGAGATTTTTTTGGACAACCGTTCCAGGCATTCAGAGCAAGGCCTCACGCATTGCCTCCGCACCGGGCATAGACCAACATTAAATTTTTATAAT
>JAFGCP010000058.1 GCA_016932595.1 Deltaproteobacteria bacterium | reverse complement strand
GAAAAGCGGTCAAGCGAGGTCTGGTCTCTTTTAGGAACGGTAAAAAAAGAATTCGGCAATTTCGGTGACCTGTTGGACAAAACCCACAAAAAGCTGCAGGAGGCCAGCAACACCATTGAGGATGCATCGCGCAAGTCGCGCACCATCGAGCGCAAGCTGAAGGGCGTGCAGGAACTGCCTGCCGCTGCGCCCCTGCCCCTCATCGCCGGCCTTGAGGATGAATAAGGGAATTTGACAGCGCTCCCCTTTAATGATAAAAACTCCATAATCCTGTAGGAGCGGCTTCAGCCGCGATACCAGATGTTCGCGGCTGAAGCCGCTCCTACCTTTTACTACTATATACAGAATCTATTTATGCATACCATTGAAGTCGACCACCTGACCAAGTACTACAGCAACAGCCGCGGCGTCATCGACCTGTCCTTTGACGTAAGCAAAGGCGAGATCATGGGCTTTCTCGGGCCCAACGGCTCGGGCAAAACCACGACCATGCGCATGCTCACCTGCTTCTTTCCGCCCACCAGCGGCACGGCGCGCATCTGTGGCCATGATATTTTAAAAGAGCCCCTGGAAGTGCGGCGCAAGCTCGGCTACCTTCCGGAAAGCGTGCCGCTGTATCTTGACATGCCCGTGCGCAGCTATTTGCGCTTTTTCGCCGAAGTGCGGGGCATCGCCGGCCGGCAGCGCAGGGCCCGGATCGACGAGGTGCTTGAGAAATGCAGCCTTACCCATGTGGCGCACCGGCTCATCGGCAAGCTCTCAAAGGGCTACCGCCAGCGCGTGGGCATTGCCCAGGCACTGCTGCATGACCCGGAAGTGCTGATTCTTGATGAGCCGACCATCGGCCTTGACCCGAAGCAGATCATCGAAATCCGCAGCCTCATTAAAGGCTTGGGCGCGGCGCGGACCGTTATTTTAAGCTCCCATATACTCTCCGAGGTGAGCGCAGTCTGCGACCGCGTCATCATTATTCAGGAAGGAAGGCTGGTCGCGGTAGACACGCCGCAGAATCTCACCCGCCGCCTGCAGCAGACGCCCAAAATTCTCGTTCGCGCACAGGCGCCGGCCGATGCCCTCACGCAGACCATGCTCAGCATACCGGGTGTTGTATCCGTTGCGCCGGGCATTGAGGGGCCAGACGCTTTCATTGTCGCCGTGGAAGAGGGCGCGCCGGTTATCAACAGCCTCGCACAGGCCCTATGCGCCCGAAACTGGAACATAGCGGAAATACGGCCGGTTGACATGACGCTTGAAGAAATATTTATTCAGCTTGTAGCCGACGACACGGAGGCGCGCCGCCGATGAACACCCTGACAATCGCCAAGCGCGAAATGGGGTCATACTTTACCTCGCTCATCGCCTATGTGGTGACCACGGTCTTCCTGGTCATATCAGGGTATTTTTACTATACCAATATGGTCATGTTCGTCATGTTCGTGGGCTCGGACGTCAAGCTCGGGCTCTGGCAGCAGACTTTCTACGATATCCGCTTTGTCACCGTATCGGTGCTGCCGCTTTTGACCATGCGCCTGTTTGCCGAAGAAAAAAAAATGGGCACCATCGAGCTGCTGTTCACTAGCCCGCTTCGCGACCGCCAAATCATCATGGGGAAATATCTTGCCTGCCTGGCGGTCTTTGCCCTGATGCTGGCGTTGACGCTGCTGTACCCGGCGCTTCTGAAAATCGTCTACCAGCTCGAGCCGCTGCCGCTTGCGGCCTGCTATCTCGGGCTTTTCCTTATGGGCGGGGCCTGCATCGCCTGCGGCATTTTCCTGTCTTCCCTCACCGAAAACCAGGTCGTGGCCGCCATGTCGACAATCGGCGTGCTGCTGCTCATGTGGTTCCTTGACTGGAACGAAGGCATTGCAGGATCAGCCGTGGTCAAGGTGCTGCACCAGCTGTCGTTCTCTGAACACTTTTTAAATTTCATCCGGGGCGTTATCGATATTAACGATATTGTCTATTACCTGAGCGTCACGGCGTTTTTCCTGTTTCTGACAAAATGCTCCCTCGAATCCCGGAAATGGAGGGGCATAAAATGAAGCTTCTGGACGTCTTCAGAAAACAGGCCATTGCGCACTGGATAGAGCTCGCGTTGCTGGTCTTTTTTGCAGCCGGCTCGCTCATACTGATAAACCTTATTGCAGTGCGGCACAACCACCGCATCGATCTCACGCCGGAAAAGCGCTACACGCTTGCGGACCAGACCGTTCAGGTGCTCGGAAAGCTTGCAGGCCCGCTTCGTGCCACGGTTTTTTACCGCGCGCAGGAGAAGCAGGAGCTGCAGGATGTTCTGGAGCTTTTTTCCCGCGCATCAGAGAAATTCGCCTATGAGCTGCTGGACCTTGAAAAAAACCCGGCCCGGGCCGAGGCCCTTGGCATAAAGGGCTATGGGGCAGGCATTATGGAATATGCCGGCAGGCGGGAAAAAATGTACTCCGTCAATGAAGACGGCCTGCTGACCGCACTGCTCAAGCTCACTGAAAACAGGGAAAAAACAGTCCGTTTCGTGAAGGGCCACGGCGAAAAGGAAATAGCCGGCACGGACACAAAAACCAGCTATTCCCTCATCTCGCGGGCTTTGCAGGCGGAAAACTACCGGGTTGAAGAGCTGCTGCTGATGCAGGCCCAGACCGTGCCTGCTGATACGCAGGTGCTGATCATAGCCGGGCCGGAAAAAGACTTTCTGCCCCGGGAAATTGACATGATCGACACCTATCTCAAAAGCGGCGGCAGGGTCCTGCTGCTCTGCGATCCGTATCCGCTGCCTGCCATTGAAAACTATCTTAAAGAAAAACAAATCCAGCTTTCCCGCGACTTTCTCATCGACACGCAAAGCAAGCTCATGGCCCTTGACCATCTAACGCCCATTATCGTCCCCGACAAGCGCCACCCCATAGCCCGCAACATGAATGAGGCTATCGTCTTTCCGGTGTGCCGGTCTGTTGTGCCCCTGGAGCAGACGACAGCCGATGTGCTTGCGCTGTCAAGCCAGGAAAGCTGGGCCGAGACCGACACCCAGAGCGTGCGCTCAAACACCATTTCCTTCAACCCCGGCCAGGACATGCGCGGCCCGGTGCCGGTTGCAGTTCTTGCTCCTGTGGACGGCAGTGCTGTGGATGGCAAGGCTCCGCCTCAGGGCATGCTCATCGTTATGGGCAACTCGGCCTTCGCCACCAACCATTATAGTAATATTCTCGGAAATAAAGATTTTTTCCTCAACACGGTGAACTGGCTTGCTGAAAAAAGCGGCATGCTTTCCGCACGGTCAAAATCGGGCGGGGCCCCTATTTCCATGTTCTTCCTCACCGAGCTTCAAAGCAAGCTGGTTTTCTGGTCGGCCGTGGTGATCGAGCCCTCGCTGGTGCTCCTGATCGGCATCATGGTTGTTGCATGGAGGCGTTTCAAGCGATGAATATCCGGCGCCTTGCGGCATGGGCCGTCATTTTCTCGGGCCTGCTCATATACGTGCTGGCATTTGAAAAGCCAGCCCTCAAAATACAGCAGCCCGCGCAGCGGGGCGATTACGAAAAGCTGTTCGACCTTGCCCAGAGCGACATAGAATCCGTAAGCCTCACCTATAGCGGCAGAAGCGTCGCCCTTGGCCGTAAAAACCTCACATGGCGCATAACTGATCCTCCCGGCGCGGAAGCCCTCCCTGAACAGTGCGAAAGCATGGTGTCGGCCATCCTCGACACCGTGGTGCTGAGCATTGTGGAAGAGAACCCGGTTCAGCTGAAACAGTACGGCCTTGATGCTCCGAAGATGATCATAGCCGTCAATGCGGGCAAAACCACAACCCTCAAGCTTGGAAAAAAATCACCTTCAGGGGTAAGCATGTACGGGCTGGACGTGGAGCGCAAGCGCGTGGTGCTGGTGGGGACCTATCTCAGTTTTTCCGCAAAAATGTTTGTCGAAAACATCAAGAACCTGCCCGGCAAGTAAATAACGATTTTCAATTAAAATGCAGGCCGGACCTTCGCCTCTGCGGACATCCGGCATTTTATTATGGACACTACATACAGGCTGTTCAAAAATGCTCGGGTGCAAGGCGCGCGAAGGCTTGCGACATGAGGCGTACTTTTTCGCACATCGCAGTGAAGCATGCTGAGTGCAATCCCGCTCCAGCGGGACAGATGGGCTTTTTCAACAGCCTGCTAAAACGGCTTCTCATCGGGAATAAACCTGATGCCAACCTCAAGCACGCTTTCCCTGAAAAAATCCGGCAGCGGCGGCAGCGGGTCTGATTTGCGGATGGCGCGCGCCACGGACTCGTCAAGATTGGCATCCCCGGACCTCTGCTCAAACTCAAACCCCAGAATACGGCCATTGCGGGCTATTTTAATCACCACGATAGACTCAAGCTTGCCGCTGCGCTTGTCATAGGGGGGCAGCACCCAGGACTGCTGTATCTTGCCCCAGATTGAGTTGTAATACGCTGCCAGCCGCAGGTCGGAAGTTCCTCCGCCACCGCCTCCACCGCCGCCGCCACTGGGAGGCTGCAACTGGTCGGGCTCGGCAAACTCATTCGTGTCAACGCCTGCCGGAGACTGGGCTGCCGCCGCGGGTTTTTGCGGCCCATCCTGTGCGCTTGACCGCTTTTCAGCGGTTGGATCATACACATTCTCTTCTTTTTTCTGAACGGTGATGACATTGTGGGAGCGCTCGACCGATACCTTCGTGTCGGCTTCAACCCTCGCGGGGCCCTTCCACAGCTTCACGGGCTGCTGCTGCACTGTCGGCGGGCTGTCGGTCCTGGGGCCGGGCGGGCCCGGGGCCGCAAGCAGATCAACACTGATGCTGTTGGCATAGGGATTAAAATACACCCGCTCATCGGAAGCTTTTAAAAAGCAAATGCCAAAAACGATCAGGTGAATAACGAGCGATACCGCAAGCATCCAGCGGAGTCTCTTATCGGGCAGCTGGGTCTGCAGTATGGAGTGATGGGGGGTCATTTTCCCTCGGGAGGCATGGTTACAAGCCCCAGCCGGTCGATGCCGGCATTCTTTATCTCGGCCATGACCTGCGTGACAAAACCGTAGGGCAGCTCCTGGTCGGCCTTGAAAAACAGCTGGTTGTCGGTACGCTGCTTGAAGAT
>JAFGCP010000391.1 GCA_016932595.1 Deltaproteobacteria bacterium | reverse complement strand
GGAAATCCATCATGGCGAAGAGGAGGGCATCGAGCTGCATCTGCTGACCGCGCCCGTGCGTTTCCTGGGCGATGACAAAGGCAGGGTGAAGGCCATTGAATGCCTGCGCATGGAGCTTGGCGAGCCTGATGATTCAGGCCGCAGGCGCCCCGTTCCGGTCAAGGATTCAAACTTTATAATCGATACGGATATGGTGGTCATCGCCGTGGGTGCAAATGCCAACCCGCTCATCACCAGCACCACGCAGGGCCTCAAGACCAATAAGTGGGGCTATATTATAGCTGATCCTGAAACAGGCAAAACCCTGAAGCCCCGGGTATGGGCCGGGGGCGATATCGTTACGGGCGCTGCGACCGTTATTCTCGCCATGGGGGCGGGCCGCCTTGCCGCCAAATCGATCGACAACTTTCTGCAACTTGGCTGGTAGGCAGCTACCTGATTAAATTTGAAAAAATGAGGCTTGCGCACGTAACCTGCGCAGCCTCATTTTTTTAGTGTAATCGTGCTTACTGTTTATCTGCGCCCCCACGAAATTTTTTAAGCTTTGCCGCCGTATCTTCAGCGCCCCAGCGTGTCAGCTCTTCTGCGGTCAGCCATTTTGCCCCGTGTTTAAAGAATCCCGCAGCATCAAGCAGGTTTTCCGAAAGGGACTGCTGCGTTTTGTCAAACGACGCACTCCAGACAGTTTCTCCGCTGGCAACATCCAGCAGATACAGTGAAAAGGCCACGGATGCAGGCAGGTCGGCGCCATAGGCTGTGCCCTTGCGCTCCCGGTAGCGCCGGACCGTACCGGCCATGATATGGCTCGCCTGCACCTGTGCGCCGAGCTTGAGGGCATGGGCCTTGATTGATGCAGTCTTTTTCATATAGGCAAGCAGCTCTTCTGCTCCTGCAGTTTCATTCTGCGGCACCACGCGATCGGACAGCTCTTTTTCCATGGCCTTCTGCAGGCAACCGGTCACAATAGCACCTGCGCCGGGGTTGATGGTCTGCCCTTCAGATGTCAAATCCGTCTCTTTACAGTCAAGCAGGCTCAATGTATTCTCCTTTGCAGGAGCCGGCATGCCTTCCGCAAGCGGCATCACAGCAAGCCGGCTTATCTGCACTGTCTGTGCGGCCGCCTGTGCGCTGCTGCAGACGGCGGCGCACACAACCATGAGCATTATGGTATGGCTGAAAAATTTTTTCATGCTTGTGTCTTTCTATGAACCGACATGTGGGTGTGGGTTAGAGCTGTATTCCAGCTGCTGTCTTTATAAAAAAACAAAAATTTTTCCGAAAATGAAAACCCTATCCGTTCAACCTGAGCTTGTCGAAGGGTTGAACGGGAGATTTTGCCCGTTCATGGTTCGACTCGTGGGCGATGACATTTTTTTTTGATAGTGCTCATTTGTAGGAGCGGCTTCAGCCGCGAAACAATCGCACCTAAAGGTGCTCCTACCATGAAAACAATGATCACCAATTTAAAATGTCATGACCTGCTCGCTCTGCCACGAAAGGCCTCAACCTTTCGGCAGTTTGCGTTGGGTTGAGGTACGAAACCCAACTGTTTTTTGCGGGCTTAACCCAACAATAAAACGACTTCCGTTCACAACGCTTCATCAGCCAGCATCTGGGCAATAGCCCTGCCATAGCTCTGGCAGGCCCGCATGCCATCGGGCGTATCAACAAGATGCTCAAGCAGCTTGAACGGCCCAAGGCTGGTCATGGCCATTTTAAACACATGCTCCATGGTATCGAAAATGTGTAGCGGGGCATCGCCGCTGTGCGTGTACGAGCCGAAGGCGCCGCCGGGCTTGCCGGCAAGCCCGGCCTGCTGAGCGATAAAGAGAAATGACTCCATGACAGGCGGCATGGTGCGGTGATAGGTGGGCGCGCCGAAAATATAGCCGTCGTACCCGGCAAGATCCTTCTCTGTTTTGATTGTTGCGGCTATTTGCAGCCCGGCTTCGCAGCCCGCCATGCGCACTCCTTCTGCGATATAGTCGGCCATCTGCTGCGTATGGCCTGCCCGGCTGATATAGGCGATCAAAATTTTTTTCATAAGCCCTCCCTCCAGCATTATGCATCATTGGTTTTTGATGAACGCCCTTCAAAATATGCGAATAGGAACTGCCGGGATGCCGGCATCGGTTTTTTTGATACCATTTAAAAATAGCACAAAAAAAGAATTCTTATAAGGGGCTTCTTTCCAGCCACACAATAAAGGAATACAGCCAGGCAGGTTGACGCAGCGCAGACAGATGGCTATATAAAAAGAGTACCGTTACTTTTTTGACTGCATGAAAGGAAGTCTATGGAAATACACCCTGCAACCCTTGAGCAGTTTTCAGCAACAGAGCACCGCTTTGTGCCGGTGCGCGACCTGCTTGCGGCTGTGGTGCGCCGCAAGCTGCGCGCCGGCCAGGACCTGTTTCCCGACATCTTCGGCCTGTCCTTTGAAAAAAGGCGCATTGTTGAAGTGCTGGCCACAGGCAGGGGGGTTATCCTCACGGGCCGGTACGGCGTGGCAAAAACGGATTTGGCCAAGCATGTGCTTACCCTTCTCAACGAAGCCTGTGCCGCATCGCCGCTTTTTGCCGTTGAGCGCTGCCCCATACAGGAAGACCCGGCCATACTTGCAGCGCACAGGGCGGGTAAAAAAACCGGTTGCCAGGCCGCTCCCTGCCCCATTTGCACACATATGCTTGATGATGCCCGGGACGATTGTTCGCATATAGTCCTGACGCGACTCAGCCGGCTTGAGGAGGGCAGGGGGTTTGCCCGCGTGCAGGGCGGGGGTGATGTGCTGCCGGAGGAAATAGTGGGCACGTACAACCTGTTAAAGCTTGCCCAGATCGGCGACCCCTTTGATCCCCGCGTATTCGAGCCGGGCAAAATCGGCCAGGCCAACCGTGGGCTGCTGTTTGTTGACGAAATCGGCAAGCTGCCGGAGACGGCGCAGCATGCCCTCATTCAGGCCGGGCAGGAGGGGATTGTCACGCCGTCGAAAAGCAGGCAGACTTTTCCGGTTGATTTTCTGCTGGTGGCAACCACCAACCCGCGCGATGAAGAATATCTGTGCGGCGCTGTGCGCGACCGTCTGGTAAGCATCAGCATTCCCCTTGTCGGTCTTGAGGACGAAATGCGCATTGCAGCCAAGGAGGCGGCAAAGCTCAAGCCGCAGGTCTATATTCCGCAGCTGTTTTTGCGCCTGATGGTGGAGACCGTGCGCGCCTTGCGCGCTGATGAGCCCCTGGAGCTCGGGCCCAGGGCAAGCATCAATGCCGCACTCATAGCCCGCAGCTCGGCCATGCTCGAAGGCCGGCGGGTGGCATCGTTTTGCGATGCAAAAGAAGGCATGTATACGGCAATTCTCGGCAAGGCGTTTTTTGAGGACAAGGCGGATGTTGAGCGCCGCATCGACGGCGTTTTCCCTGATATCGGCGCCTATCTCAAGCGCCATCTGGCGGGCATCGACCTTGCTGAAATCGTAATTGTTTTTCGCCAGACTCACGGGCCCCGTGCAATCTGGAGCGCGGCAGGTCTGCGCAGCCTGCCTGCATCTGCTGCCGCTGATGCCTGCGCAGCCTGGTGCCGGGCTCATGAGCCTGCCGGCCGGACCAGCTGTGCGGCGATTATGGCTGAATATCTGGCTGCATATGAAAAGGGGAGCGAAGGCTGTGGCTGCAGGGGCTGATCTTCAGGCATGGTGTTGGCGGGAAAAGCCGCGGCCCATGTCAAACAGCGAGCTTTTTTCTCTTGCCCGGAACTTTCAGGACCGGAAGGAGGTCTCGCGTGATGAGCTTGAACAGGCTGTGCAGGAGTCGTTAAGCCAGGGGCAGCCTTCGCCACAGGCTGGCCAGCAGCTTGAGGAGCATGCAGCCCGGGAGCTTCAAAAAGCCCTGTCCGGCCCGTCAGAGAGTGGAACCGATACCGGGCAGGCTGAGCCCTCTGGAGGCGCAGACTCTGCCTCCGGCAGCAGCT
>JAFGCP010000390.1 GCA_016932595.1 Deltaproteobacteria bacterium | reverse complement strand
TGGTGAACGCTTTACTGTACTGGAGTGCCAGTGGTCCCGCCCGACTGAAACATGCCAGATTAAAATGTCTTTTTTTGCTGATTTTTCAAGGTGTTAATTGTTTTTGCGTGCACAATAAACTCAGTTGACCCTTTAAAAAAATGCTCTAACACCTCTGCGCAGGCCCGCAGAGCCATGCGCTCCCGTCCGCACAATCCCCGCATATTTTCTCCGGATTAAGCGCTTGCGATTTTTCATGAGCGGCTATACAATGCTGCGAATTTTTATGTCTCTGTACCCGGAAGCACGCGCACCAGCCTAACGCTGCCATTGAACACATATGAAGGGGATATCATGAATAAAAAAATCGGTTTTGACAATGATCTGTATCTCGAAGAGCAGGCCGGCGGCATTCTGAAGCGTGTCGACATGTTCGACAATAAGCTGTATCTTGAATTCGGCGGCAAGCTCCTGTTTGACTACCATGCGGCGCGCGTTCTGCCCGGCTTTGACCCGAATGTCAAAATGAAGCTTCTCCAGAGGCTCAAGGACAGAGCAGATATCGTTCTGTGCATCTATGCCGGAGATATCGAGCGGAAAAAAGTGCGGGCCGATTTCGGCATCACCTACGACTCCGATGCGCTCAAGCTCATAGACGACCTGAAGGAATGGGGCATCGATATAACGGCCGTTGTCATCACGCGGTTCGACGATCAGCCTTCGGCGACAATATTCAGAAACAAGCTCGAGCGGCGGGGCGTGCGGGTGTATGTGCACCGTTTCACCAAGGGCTATCCCACGGACATCGACCTCATCGTCAGCGACCAGGGCTATGGGGCAAACAGCTACATTGAAACCAGCAAGCAGCTGGTGGTCATCACCGGCCCGGGGCCGGGCAGCGGCAAGCTTGCGACCTGCCTCTCCCAGCTCTATCACGAGCATAAGCGCGGCCTTGAGGCGGGGTATGCAAAATTCGAAACCTTCCCGGTCTGGAACATGCCGCTGAAGCATCCCGTCAACATTGCCTATGAGGCTGCCACGGCCGATATCATGGACTTTAACCAGATCGACCCGTTTCATTTGGAAGCCCACGGCAAAACCGCGGTCAACTACAACCGCGACGTCGAGGTTTTCCCCGTGGTCAAACGGATTCTCGAGCGCATTACCGGCACTGATTCGATATATAAATCCCCGACCGATATGGGCGTAAACCGTATCGGCTTTGCCGTAACCGATGACAGCGTGGTGCAGGAAGCATCGCGGCAGGAGCTTATCCGCAGGTTCTTCCGGTACAACTGCGAATATGCCATGGGATTCACCAACAAGGAAACAGCCCAGCGGGTTGAGCTGCTCATGAATGAGCTCAATGTGAAGCAGGAGGAGCGCACGGTGGTTGCCGCTGCGCGCCAGGCAGCCCAGGATGCGATGCAGAAACAGAAGGGTAATGCGGGTATTTACTGCGGGGCTGCCATCGACCTTGCCGACGGCAGGCCGCCGGTCACAGGATGCAACTCGCCCCTCATGCATGCGGCATCGAGCCTGATCATCAATGCCATAAAGCAGCTGGCAGGCATTCCCGACGCCATACATCTGCTGCCGCAGAACATCATGGAATCAATCGGCAATTTCAAAATCAATATTTTGAAGGCTAAAACCGCAAGCCTTGATCTGGAAGAAACCCTCATCGCCCTGAGCATCAGCGCCATGACAAACCCTGCAGCACAGATGGCCATAGACAAGCTGCCCGAGCTGCGGGACTGCGAGCTGCATACGACCCATATTCCCACACCCGGCGATGAGGCGGGCCTTCGCCGCCTGGGCATAAATGTAACCAGCGACCCCGACTTTTCAACGAAAAATCTTTTTTTCGTCAAATAAGCAAAAGGCGTTTTGAAGCGGCAGCGCGCAGGCATCCGCTAGCAGGTTGTTGAAAAAGTCAATGAAGGCAGGCTGTTCAAAAATGCTCAGATGCAAGGCGTGCGAAATCATGAGAAATGAGGCGTACTTTTCGTACGCCGCAGTGAAACATGATGAGCGCAACGCAGCAGATGGGCGTTTTTCAACAGCCTGCTAGAGCATTGTTTTTACGAGAGCCGCCCTGGCAAAGACCATTAAAAGCCTGACAGGGCTTTGATCCCGGCCACGAGCGGTCTATGACCTTTTAAATGGAGGGCATTGTTTCCATTGTAGGAGCACCTTTAGGTGCGAATGTTTCGCGGCTGAAGCCGCTCCTAAAAAAGAGCACTATCGAAAACAACAGTCCCGGCCTGCTAGAGCATTTTTCATTATTTTGTAGCCGCATTCTCCACACAGGCGAATCCCGTTCGTGGTGAGCTTGTCGAACCATGAACGGAAAGTCGGCCCTTCGACAGGCTCAAGGCGATCGGAGAGGAGTTTCGTTTTCAGAAAAGATTTTTTATGAAGGCTACGGTATTTAGAAAAACGCTCTAGGCTGCCATCTGATTGCGTTTGTAAAACGATCTGCCGAAAAAAACCTTATCGGTGTCATCATCGCTAAGCTTCCAGATCTGCTGCATCTTCCGGCTCATCTCCTCCATAAACCCTCGCATGAAATAGTATTCGGCCCGGTCGAAAAACAACGACATGCGGTCGTTGAGCTCGCGCAGCTCATTCAGCTCGATAACAGTATCAAGGGGCATTTCATACATCAGGTACAGCCAGATGGTCCGTTTTAAAAGAATGAGCCCCCGTATCCCCTCGCAGAGCGGTATGCCCATCTTGAAAAGCCCGATGCCTTCCTGTGCATAGCGTCTGCCCACATCGGTTTTGTCTTTGTCATAATTGATCCATTCATCCAGATTCACAAGCAGTTCAAGAGCGCGAATCTCGAATCTTTTTAGGTCGCTTTCGGCAAACGTCGCCGTCGTTGGGTCGGATTTGAGGTGGTCAATCCACTGCCGCACGATGGCTTCGGAGCTGTTTTGAATGCATGCTACCAGCCTGTCGAAAAATATACGCTTCATACAGCACTCCCCCTTTCTCCTCTAGTATTATATTGCATGAAAGAGAGCTCTCACTTACAAACTTAGCACAAAAGGGTTCTTTTTCAATTGGGAGGGGAATACCGCCGGCTGTGCGGCCCCTCTGCCTCTTGGGCCGGGACGCGGTGATAGGGGGGGATGCGTTTCACGCCCCAGGATCTATGGCCGGAAATCTTAAGAGCAAGCTGCTGCGCGGGGCTTTGAACGCAGGGAAAGAGCGATACGCTTGCGCTTCATGTCAACCTCAAGCACGGTGACGGTTACTTTCTGATGGAGTTTTACGGCATCGCCGGGGCTTTTCACAAACCTGTCGGCCATCTCGCTGATATGCACCAGGCCGTCCTGATGCACGCCGATGTCAACAAAAGCGCCGAAGTTGGTAATATTGGTCACGATGCCGGGCAGGCGCATGCCGGGCTGCACATCCTCCATGCGGGCAATGCCCTCGGCGAAGCTGAAGGCTTCAAACTGCTCACGAGGGTCACGGCCGGGCCGGGCAAGCTCGGCCATAATGTCCTGAAGGGTCGGCATACCGACAGTGCCGGTTGCATATTTTTCCAAATCGATTTTTTTGCGGAGCTTTTCATCCTGCATAAGCTCTGCAACCGTGCAGCCGAGGTCCCGCGCCATGGCTTCCACGACCGGATAGCTCTCGGGATGCACGGCGCTTGCATCCAGCGGCTGCGCCCCGCCCCTGACACGAAGGAAACCGGCAGCCTGCTCAAAAGCCTTGGGCCCAAGACCGGCAACCTTGAGAACATCCCTCCGCGCGGCAAACGGGCCATGCTCATTGCGAAACTCCACGATTTTCTGCGCAAGCTTCGGCCCCACGCCCGACACATAGGTCAAAAGCTGGCGGCTTGCCGTATTTATTTCGACGCCGACCTGGTTCACGCAGCTCATGACGCAGTCGTCGAGCCTG
>JAFGCP010000389.1 GCA_016932595.1 Deltaproteobacteria bacterium | reverse complement strand
ATTCGTTGACAACATAGCTGCATCCGCAACATCCGCCTGAAACGGCAATGGTTTTTTGCTGTGTGACCTGCCCGCCATCTGACAGGCCCCAGTGCACCAGCGACCCGTCAGCCTTAAGCGCGAAACTGCTCAGTGCCCCCGCCGACACAGCTACAATATCCGTCAAGCCGGCGGGCACATCCGACTCGCCATAAAAGTTGCTCCCCCAGGCCACAACCGAGCCATCGGCTTTCAGCGCAAGGCTGTGGCCGGCGTTCCTGGATATTGCAACAACATCTGACAGACCTTCGGGTATTTCTCCTGATATAATATTAATGTAATCAAAAGTCGCCCACTCCACAACCGTGCCATCGGCTTTCAGCGCAAGGCAGCGATCGCCATAATTTTCATCCTGAGCGGCTTCTACGGCAACAGCGTCTGCAAGCCCTTCGGGCACACTGGCTATACTAATGCCTTTATCGTCATAGTTATTTCGCCATGCCAGAACAGTTCCATCAGCCATTACAGCAAGACGCAGATAATCGCTTGCGCCTATTGCAACCGCCTTCTCCGTATTGAATACGGGGAAGCCTTTGCTAATTGCATTTTTTTTATTTTTGCTATTTGCGGTGTTAATTATAATTATTCTCTCGCCGGAAGCATCAGGAGCTACCTGCCCCATCCAGCGCCAGATGCCGTTGCCGGTGGCAGTGAGTACCTGGGCGGCATCGCCGCCGATTTCGCTCAGATCAGCCGTAACCGTGACCGGCGCGTTATCCTCAGGAGCCTGCCTCCAGATCAGCCGAACATCGCAGGTCTTGCCGACCAGAAGCCGTCCCATCAAAAATATGCGATTTCTCTGCATTGTATAGTCATACGGCTTTTCGCATCCCGCAGCCGCCAGTAGCCCCAACACCGCTACAAACATCAAAACTTTTTGTAATGTCTTCATGTATTCCCCCTTAAAAAACAATTCATTAAAAGCATCCGAGGAGGGGCCATGCCCTGCAACGGCAAACATCTGGGAATAAAAAATCTTTAAACGAATTACTTTGAATGAAGACATGCTGCGCCCGGCTGATTCCCCTGCACATTCCCCCTGCAGGGGCGGGCAAAAAACTTATGCTATTCAATTTAGCAAGACGTGTACCAAAAAAATAAAATTAACCCAAAAAGATTCAGCATTTAATAAAAAGAATTGAAAAACAGCACTTTAAAAAAAATAAAAAAATGCATTGCTTTTTTTGCTGCTTGAACTAAAAAAAACGAGTGGCTGATTTCAGCCAAAAAAAAGCCTGTAAATAAATTTAATTGGTTGAATACAGCCAATCACCGGAAGAATAATCCCTTGAGAAAAATACGACTCGAAGGTATATTTTACAGCACAAGAGCCATGGGGGCTTCCCCGCGGCAAACAGAAGCAAACTGGTAAAAAAACAGCGGGTGGTCATTTATTAACGATCTCATACTAGTATTCGCACCAGACACCTTATCATCTTCAGCCGTCTTCCCGGCGAAAGCCGGGAACCAGTTGCAATAAGCTCTGGATTCCGGCCTGCGACGGAATGACAAAAGCTGAAAACAAGTATGAGACGATTAATAACTTGCTTGCCCGCATTTGCTGTTTATGCACACCCTCATGACAGGACTGTTTCATGCCGATCTATGAATACTACTGCAAACCGTGCCATACTATTTTCAGCTTTCTGTCACGCACAGCAAACATAAGCCGGCAGCCCGCCTGCCCGCGCTGCGGGGGCGAGTTGCACAAACAGGTTTCTTCTTTTGCCTTCTCACAAAAAATGCGGGGCACTGAAAAGCTGCCCTTCAGCACTCAGCAGGCAGAAGAAGGCGTTAAAAAACTTAAAAATGAAATAGACCGCTTGAAATCCGAGGAAAGCCCGCAGCGTGCCGAGCAGTTCAAGAAAAATTTCGAGCGCTGGGCCGGGGTAAAGCTCGACCACAATATCGGCAGCCTGCGCGGTGTTGAACTGGCGCCGGAAAAAGGAGAGCCTCCTGAAGAGGAAGGCCCGCCGCCGGAGCGCGATGAAAATATCTATGATCTTTAAGAGGGTGTTTTAAAAGCCCCTAAACTTTCACCCTGAGTGAAACGAAGGGTCTCAAAAAGGCTGAAATGACGAAATTCTTCGCTACGCTCAGAATGACAAATTCATTGTTTTTTTACTTTTGAAACACGCTCTAAAAAATCGCTTTGATCGGTTATGCTGGTTAAACTGGTTTGATCGGTTTCACTGACAATTATTGATTATCCAAAAACCCCGCGCCATCATCCATTGATTATGTGCATACATGCTTACCCTTGAGCAGCTTCGCGCAAAAAAAGTCGGCCTGGTTCTTTCATCAGGCTTTTTCGGCTTCTACGCGCATGCGGGCTGCCTGTGCGCCCTTGCCGAGCTGGGCATTCAGCCGCAAGGATATGCCGGCAGCAGCGCCGGCGCCATCATAGCCGCACTGGGAGCATCCGGCATGGCCTGCGAACATATCCGCGAGAGCCTGTTCTCCCTGCAAAAAAAAGACTTCTGGGACCCTGAGCCCTGGTACCGCGTGGCGCTGCACGGACTTCGGCTTTTTCGCGGCTGGCAAGGGTACCTCAACGGTGACCGCTTTGCAGCCCTGCTGGCGCGTATGCTGCCTGTTACGACATTTGAAGAGCTGCGCTGCCCCTGCGTTATAACTACCATTAATTTAAACTCTAAAAAACGCGAGTGGCGCACTGCCGGAAATCTTGCAGACGCGGTTCAGGCATCCTGCACCGTGCCGTGGCTGTTCAAGTTCAAAACCCTGGACACTGACCTGCACGTTGACGGAGGATTCGCCGACAAGGCGCCGGTCGAGGCCCTGGCCCGGCACATGCAGCCCGAGGTGTTAATTGTGCACTATCTAAAATCAAGCAACCTTCGGGGCGAGGATCAGTCCTTTCTCACCGGGCGATTCTCGCCGGGCAGGGCCAAAACCCTTGCGGTCACCATCGGCCGCCACGAGCACTATCTCACGCAGAAGAGGCTCGCCGGGCAGATGGGAATCCCCGTGCTTGAAATCACACCTGAACTGCCCTCTGTCTCACCTGCGCATATCGACCGTGGCCCTGCGGCTTTTGAAGAAGCGCGGCGGCAGACACTTGCGTTTTTCGCACAGGCATTCTAAAATCAGCTGTTTGTTTTTATCGGGCTGATCTATACAGCACCTATGATGTATGGTACTACAAAGGCATATCAAAGAAATAAACAGGTCCACACTATGAA
This sequence comes from Deltaproteobacteria bacterium, assembly GCA_016932595.1. Classification (GTDB taxonomy): domain Bacteria; phylum Desulfobacterota; class WTBG01; order CAIYCZ01; family CAIRTM01; genus CAIWCT01. The sequence goes on along the minus strand of JAFGCP010000389.1, from coordinate 7,913 downwards.
GAAACTTGATCCGACAAAAATGCATGACTGGGAAATAGCAGGTGAGGCCGAGAGCGCCATGAAAACCATCGACCAGCTGGGAGATGAGCTCGGCATTGATAAAATGGAACTGATGCCCTATGGGCATTATGTCGGCAAAATCAATTATATGCTTCTCGACAAAAGGCTGGGACATCGGCCCAGGGGAAAATATATTGTGGTGACGGCAATAACGCCCACCCCGCTCGGGGAAGGCAAAACCACCACAACCATAGGACTGGTGCAGGGGCTGGGGCATCTTGGTAAAAAAGTCATCGGCGCTATCAGGCAGCCCTCGGGCGGACCCACATTCAATATAAAAGGCTCGGCAGCCGGCGGCGGGCTTTCCCAGTGCATACCGCTTGCCGACTTCAGCCTCGGCCTGACCGGAGATATCGATGCGGTGACCAATGCGCATAACCTTGCCATGGTCGCCCTCACCAGCCGCATACAGCATGAATTCAACTACACTGATGATTTCCTCAAAAAGCGGGGCCTGCGGCGCCTTAACATCAATCCAAAAACAGCCACCATGGGCTGGGCCATGGATTTCTGCGCCCAGTCACTGCGCAATATCATCATCGGTCTTGGCGGCCCCACTGACGGCTTCATGATGGAAAGCTCGTTTCAGATAGCGGTATCATCGGAGGTCATGGCCATTCTTGCCATAGCCAAAGACCTGAAGGACATGCGCCAGCGCATAGCAAAAATCATCATCGCCTGCGATACCGCCGGCCGCTACATCACCACCCGCGATCTTGAGGTTGACGGCGCAATGACCGCCCTGATGGCGCGGGCCATAAACCCCAACCTTATGCAGACCATTGAAGGCCAGCCCATGCTGGTGCATGCCGGCCCCTTTGCCAATATCGCCATCGGCCAGTCATCGATCATTGCCGACCGGCTCGGCCTGAAGCTTGCCGATTATCATGTGACCGAAAGCGGCTTTGGCGCTGATATCGGCTATGAAAAATTCTGGAACCTGAAATGCCGCTACAGCGGCTATGCGCCCGACTGCGCGGTCATCGTCTGCACCATCAGAGCGCTGAAAATGCATGGCGGCGGGCCGCAGGTGCTGCCCGGCAAGCCGCTTGATCCGGCCTATACCCGGCAGAATCTCGGTCTTCTTGAAAAAGGCGCCGATAACCTTCTGGCTCACATTGCAATCGTGAAAAAAAGCGGCGCCACCCCGGTGGTGTGCATCAACCATTTTTACACCGACACGGATGAAGAAATAGGGCTCATCAAAGGCATTGCCGAAAAAGCAGGCGCCCGCGTTGCCGTATCAAAGCACTGGGAGAAAGGCGGCAAGGGTGCGGCCGAGCTTGCCCAGGCCGTTATCGATGCCTGCGCCGAGCCCGGCGGCTTCAAATTTCTTTACAGCGAGGCAACAATGCTGCACAGCCGCATCGAGCTCATAGCCCGCGAGGTGTACGGCGCAGATGGCGTTGAGTATCTGCCCGAAGCACGGAACATGATTCGGAAGATAGAAGACGACCCTGAGCTGAGCAGGCTGCACACCTGCATGGTCAAGACCCATTTGAGCCTTTCGCATAATCCGCTGCTCAAAGGACGGCCCCGCGGCTGGACCCTCCCCATACGCAACATACTCATATTCGGCGGCGCAGGTTTTATCGTGCCGGTGACAGGAGACATAAACCTCCTGCCGGGCACGGGCTCAGATCCCGCTTTCAGGCGCATTGATGTTGATACGAAAAAAGGCAAAATAACCGGCCTTTTTTAAGGACCGGACTACCTGCAAAAAACATATCTATGGAGACACGGGCATGAAAAAGCAAGCACTGGTACTTTTCCTGGCACTTATACACTTTGCGGCAACAGGCTGCGGCAACAGCGGTCAGGAAGCCAAACAGCCTTCCGTTGAGCAGGCTCCTGCTCCCGCGGGCTACTCCGGCACGGTTGCCGAAACAATGAATGCAGCAGGCTACACCTATGTGCTGCTTGATACAGACGGGGGGAAAATCTGGTTTGCCGGACCCGAATGCACGGTCAAGGTCGGCGAAAAGCTGAACATCAGACCGGGGCTAAAAAAAACCAACTTCACCAGCAAAACCTTCAACCGGACCTTTGAAACGATCTACTTTGTCGAAAGCCTGGTTGCCGCGCCAGGCTCCAAGGCCGTCTGCTCCGTGCCCTCGATACATTCCTCTAAAGGGTCGACCCCGGCACCGCTGGAAGGCTCATCGCGCGCAGCTGCTCCCGCTCCCGCAGGAATTGATTTTGCGGGCATCAAAAAGCCCGCAGGCGGAAAAACCATCGCTGAAATATTTATGGAGAAAAAAGCCCTTGCCGGCAAGAGCATTGCGCTGCGCGGCAAAGTGGTCAAATTCAGCCCCGACATCATGGGCAAAAACTGGGTTCATGTGCAGGACGGCACCGGCGCTGCAGGAACCAACGATCTGACCGTAACGACACTAAACACGGCAAAGGCAGGAGACAGTGTTCTGGTTGAAGGGCTTGTCGCTGTTGATAAGGACTTCGGGTATGGCTATAAATATGATGTTCTGATTGACAATGCTACGCTCAAAACAGAATAATGCCGGAGCGGCGTTTTATAAACAGCGGGCCGGCAGCGCATGCCGGCCCGCTGTTTTTTTTGCCTGTCTCCGAGCATTACTTCTTTACGGTTTTATACATTGAAATTTGATTTGAACTGGCGCCGCCAAAGCCCTCAGATCTCGAAGAAAGCATGATAATCTCCCGGACCCCGTCCTTGTCGATGTCATCAAACAGATAATCCGTCACAAAGTCTTCGATCACAGGGCTTGACCAGTTGAGCGCCAGGTCGGCGCCATCCCATAAAAGGCACTGCAGCTGCCCCTCGGTGAAGTCAAACAGTTTACTGACCACAGAGCCGCCCCTGCGGTTGTTTTTGCCGACGATGACTGCCCAGCGGCCGTCGGGAGAAATATCGGCGCAGATTATGCGCAGGGGCACATTTTCCTTCTGATCTATCTCATTGGAGGTTGTACATACAGAAAAAAAGTTGGGCGTGCCCCCCAGATTCTTCGTATCGCGCCAGACGGTCTTGCTGGTCGCGGAGACCAGAATAAGGTCGGGCTGCGTGTTGAAAAAGCCCTTGTCGAAAACCAGAAAATCGGTCACACCGTCGGCATCGACGTCACCCTCGCCGAAGCCGTAGATGCCGCGGCTGCCGGGGAGAATAAACTGCTCGCGCGATATGAGCTTGCCCTCTTTCCATTCCATGCTGAAGATATCGCCGCTGAAAGGGCTGACGGTGCCGGCTTCCTGGCCGATGAGCCTCACAGAAGCATCGGAAAGTTTATAGACATGGTAAAACCACCGCTGGTTCTGCGCAATCCGTATAAACTGATTCTGCTGGAACTCCACGATGAATGAGCGCGCGCGCTGGGTTTCGTAGCAGCTCACATACAGCTCGTCAATGCCGTTGCCGTTGAAATCACCTGCATCGACATGAACTACATGCTCGTCTATGCCGACCGGAATTTCTGCAATTTTTGTAAGTGAGTTGCCTGACAGCTGATAGATATTTACGAGCTCTGGCCCGGCAGCTATCAGCTCATTTTTCCCGTCGCCGTTGACATCGCCTGAGCAGATAGCGTGCAGCGGCTTTCCTTTAATCTCGGCGGAAAAAGCCGGCGCCGATTCAAAAAGAGCCCCGGGCCCTGCGCCGTAGCGGCGCCTGGGCTGCTCTGCATCGAAGCGGCTGGGTTTGCTCTGGGGCCGCCGGGGCGGCGGCTGATATACGTCCTGCGGCTCTTCAGAAGCCGTGTTGTACGAGCGGCTGCGCGTGCCGGGCTGGGCGTAGAGCGAATCATCCGGCGCCAGAGAACCTGCCGCAGGGCCGGCGGGCGCTATGCTCCCGACTACCGACTCGCGGGCCTTTTGAGCAAGTATGTTCAGCTGCGGGATGATGCCGTCAAAGCCCTGACTCTGTACGGAAATCGGCACGGGGCTGTCGCTTGCGGCAAGGTTTACGAGGCGGGCATCGATACTTATGACAGCGCCCATCTTGGTGATGCTGCCCGCAAGCAGATAATCAGCTCCTGCTTTTTTCGCTATGGCAAGCTGCTCTGCCGCAGGAATGACCCGCGGCTTCTGCCCTGCGTCTGCTTTCACGCCAGGGGGTTCAAGCACGATAATCTGCCCCGGCATGGACACGCGGCCCGGCAGCATTGTGGCAATACCGGACTGAACATTGCTCAGATCTTCAGCTGAATGCGCTTCAAAGGGAAACAGAACAAGCCTTACCTCTTTTGCCTCGGCGGCAACTGCACTCAGCATGCAGCAGAGGGCACTAATGAGTACTCTACGACAGGTTCTTTTCATAGCTTCATCTTTCTTAAAAAATGACCACGGCTCATAAATGCTTCTGTTTGTAGCATACTAAAATACAATCTGTAAAGGAGTTAATGCCGCTCTAAAGACACACCATGCCTGATTCAGGCTGACAAACAGGTCCGGCGCATTTATTTTAATTTACTCGGTTCGCAAAGGACTCTATAATACTCATTGAAACAGATAAACCCTGACGCAGCAAAGAAAGGATACACACGGTGAAAGCACTTGGCTATACCCGGCCGCTTGAAATTGGCGAATTCAAAACTGCGCTCACCATGCTTGATCTGCCTGTTCCCGAGCCGGCTGAACAGGAACTGCTCGTGCAGGTGAAAGCCTCGTCCATCAATATCGACGACATCCATTTCGCTGAAGGCACCTTCTTCGGCGGCATCTATCCCTCGCGCGCATCTGCCGATAAACCGACCGTAGCGGGCGTTGACGTGGCAGGAACCATCGTGAAAGTCGGCGCGGGGGTTACAACCTTCAAACCGGGAGATGACGTGCTCGGCTTCACAATGCCCGGCTCGGGCCGGGGGGCATGGGCTGAGTACTGCTGCCTTGCATCAAAGCTCGCCCTGCACAAACCCGCGGGCTATTCATTTGCTGAGGCCGCCGCCTGCGCCATCGGCGGCAAGACCGCGGCAAGCGCGGTCGTCTGCGCAGCGCCATCGGCCGGAGAGCATGCCGCGGTGCTTGGCGCCTCGGGCGGCATCGGCAGCATCGTGGTGCAGATCCTTGCCCGCCAGGGCGTCCGGGTTACGGGCATCTGCAGCGCGTCCAATCGCGATCTTGTTCTTGGGCTCGGAGCTGTTGAGGTTGTGGATTATGCAAAAGGCCCCTTTGATGTTCAAATGAAAGACGCGCGGGTGGATATGGTCATCGACTGCGTCGGCGGCAGGGAAATTGAAGCACAGAGCATGGAAATTCTCAAAAAAACCGGCTGCTTCGTCACGCTCTGCGGCCCGGAAAAATATATCGGTGAGCGCCGCCTCAGTAAAACCGGCATTGCAGCCATGCTCGGCTATGTGCTCTGGCGCTATCTCGGTTCAAAAATCAGCGGGCCGCGGTATATCATGGCTGGCATCGGATCGTCGCTTGAGCCGCTGCAGAACCTTGTTCTCTCCGGCACTATCAAGCCGCCCATTGACCGGCGCCTGCCATTTACCGAAGCTGATGTCCGGGATGGCCTTGCCTATATTGCCTCCCACCGCGCAAAAGGAAAAATCATAATTGAAATGTAATAAAGGAATTCAAAAGCCGGGAGCCAAAATTTAGAAAGTTGAACAAACACAAAGTCTTCATTCTGGCTTCTGGATTCTGACTCCTGAATTCCCCGTTCCTATTTATTACACAGCAGCACATACCCCTTCCATGAATCATGTTCAGCATAGGGCGTCCGGGCAGCCATCCGCCAGGGCAGCGGGCTCAACTTCTTGAAACGGTGCCCCCGCATGACAAGCCAGGTCTTTTCCGGAGACGCCATAAAGCCGGCAATATCCTTTTCATCTTTGATAGTCGTCATGGGCCTGCGGGCATAAAAAATAAAGGTGTAATTCTCATTTTTCCAGGCAAAGCCCAGGCGTTCATTCTTTGGGACAATCCGCGCAACATCCCTATAAAAATCCTTACCCGAATCCTGCATGTTGCGCAGGGGCACGGTGAAAGTAAAATAGGCGAAATGAACCAGCAGCATAAGCGCCATCACTGTCATAAATGCGATTTTATCCAGCGCTGCCCGCGGCATACACATTTTTGCGCTGGAAACCGCCATCAGGCAGACACCGGAAAAAAGCAGCAGCGGTGCAATATCAAGAGAATGCATTTCCGGTATATTGACCGCAAACGGATTTCCCGCAAAAAACGATGCTCCCGCACAGGCAAAGCCGCCAAAAAAAACCGCCCGGAGACAGGCTGCCTTCTGCACCGGCATCTTCTCACGCAGCCACTGCCAGAAAGGCTCCCAGGTCATACCTGCGAGCAGCGCAACGGCCGGCGCTATGGGAAACAGATAGTAGTCGCGTTTGGACTTGAGCAGGGAAAGAAACAGCAGATTGCCCAAAAACCAAAACAGCACAAAAAAATTCTCTTGTCTAGACTTCTGCAGCCGCCGGGAACAGGCAAGCCAGACGGCAAAGGGCAGCATGAATATCCAGGGGAACAGCACCCGTATAATTTCAAGAAAATAAAACTGAAAAGGCTCCCGGTGCACAAAGCCGGTTGCTGCGCGAACAGCGGTTTCCCAGAGGACCAGCTTGATGAAGTCAGGATTGTCCTTCATGATAAACAGTGGCCAGGGCAGCACGATTATAAAAAACCAGAGCGAGCCCAAAAGGAACGGCTTGCTGCGCAGCAGCCCAATTTCCCGCGTAATGAGCAAAAAGCCGATAATGGGAATAAAGGGGAAGGTCAGGGCGAACGGGCCTTTGGTCATCATGCCCAGGCCCATCATTGCAAAAAACAGGGCAAACCAGAGCGTCCGCCGGGAAGGTTCTTTATACCCTTTTAAAAAAAAGTATATGGAGGCTGAGACAAAAAATGAAAGCATGGATTCAAGCTCCGCATAGCGGGCCTGGTGCATGAATAAATTCATGGCAAGCAGCGCGAAGGCGGACAAAAAACCCGTTTGCAGGTTAAACAGGAGCGTGCCGATAAGAAGGGTGAAAATAACCGTGCCGAACCCGGCCACTGCCGACGGTATGCGGGCGGTCAGCTCCGTGACACCGGTTTTAAGGGAGCAGACTGCCACGCTCCAGTAGAACAGGGGCGGCTTGGTGAGAATGGTTTCCTCTTCGAGGTGAGGGATGAGCCAGTTGCCGGTTTCAATCATCTCCTGCGATATCTGGGCCCGCCGTGATTCATTTCTCAGATGATAAAAATTCGGCTTCCCGAGATTATAAAAAAGCGTCCAGAAGGAGATGAGCAGCAAGGCCGCGATCAACACATTCCTTTTGTTCATAAACCAGTTCTTCTTTCCTGCAATGAGCCCCGTCCGGGGCAACCAATCATAATCACCATCATATGGGAAGTGTTTGTCTTAAGCTGGCAATCATACAACATATGCCTGCAAAAAAAAAGAAGTCCTTTGAACACAACAGGAGTCCCCTGCAGCAGCACGCAATAATCTTATATGTAGAAATCCGGGTTTAAACCAACCATTTTGATGGGATGTTTTTATCGTCTTAAGAAAACCATCGCCTATAGCAATGATCCCTAAAAAAAAGAACTTAAAATACTGCGTATTTTTTGTTTCCGCCCTTGCAGGCCTAAATCAAAAAACCCGCTATGCAAGTAACTGTTGAGTTCATCGGACAATAACAATGTTACCAAAGGAAATATGAAGTAATTTCAAGGAATCCTGCTGCCGACACTATTCCACGTAGTATGGACTTTTATAACAAAAGGCCCGCCACTGTATATAGTGGTAAGGCCTTTTGTTGATTCTTCAGTCTCAATTGTATTACTTTCCCACCATCGGCGCAATGACTTCAAGCACCCTGCGTGTTACGGCACGAAGAGCAAGGCTGCGCTCAAGAACTGCATTGATGCTGTCT
>JAFGCP010000388.1 GCA_016932595.1 Deltaproteobacteria bacterium | reverse complement strand
GGCCATGTGCACGCGGTTGCGCTCGCCGCCCGACAGCAGGCCCACCTTTTTCTGCTGGTCCGTGCCGGAAAAATTAAACTTGGCGACATAGGCCCGCGAATTGACCTCGCGCGTGCCGAGCTTTATCATGTCGTAGCCCTCTGATATCGTCTCCCAGATCGTTTTATCCGAATCGAGCACGTCGCGGCTCTGGTCGACATAGGCGAGCTTCACGGTATCGCCAAGCCGGATGGTTCCCGAGTCGGGCTGCTCCTGGCCAGTTATCATGCGAAACAGGGTTGTCTTGCCCGCGCCGTTGGGCCCGATGATGCCGACGGTGGCGCCCGGCGGCAAAAGAAACGACACATTTTCAACCAGCAGACGGTCGCCGTAGCCCTTGCTCACATCCTTGCACTCGATGACCACATCGCCAAGGCGCGGCCCGGGCGGAATATAGATTTCAAGATCGCGGCCCTGCTTTTCAGCATCCTGGCTGAGCAGATTTTCATATGACTGAATGCGAGCCTTGGACTTGGCATGCCTGCCCTTGGGGCTCATGCGTATCCATTCAAGCTCGCGCTCCAGGGTCTTCTGCCGGCTGCTCTCGCTTTTTTCCTCCTGCGCAAGCCGCTTCTGCTTCTGGTCGAGCCATGAGGAATAATTGCCTTTCCAGGGAATGCCCTGGCCGCGGTCAAGCTCCAGTATCCATTCAGCCACATTGTCCAGAAAATAGCGGTCATGCGTGACGGCGATAATGGTGCCCTCATAGCGCTGCAAATGATGCTCAAGCCAGGCCACGGTTTCAGCATCGAGATGGTTGGTGGGCTCGTCCAGCAGCAGAATATCGGGTTTCTGCAGCAAGAGGCGGCACAGGGCAACCCGCCGCCGCTCTCCGCCTGAAAGGATTTTTACGGGCATATCGCCAGCGGGGCATCGCAGGGCGTCCATGGCCATTTCCAGGCGCGAATCAAGGTCCCAGGCATTCAGGGCGTCGATTTTCTCCTGCACAACCCCCTGGCGCTCGATGAGGGCATTCATCTCATCATCGCTCATGGGCTCTGCGAACCTGGCGCTGATTTCATTGTATTCTTGGACGCAGTCGACAGCCTCCTGCACGCCTTCCTCCACCACCTCACGCACGGTTTTTTCATTGTCGACAAGAGGCTCCTGCTCGAGATAGCCGATTGTGTAGCCGGGAGACAGGGTGATTTCACCGTTGAACTCTTTATCGACGCCGGCTAGAATTTTAAGCAGCGTGCTTTTACCCGATCCGTTCAGGCCGAGCACGCCGATCTTTGCTCCGTAGAAATAGGATAGGTAGATATTTTTAAGTATCGGCTTCTGGTGATAAAACTTGCTCACGCCGATCATGGAATAGATGATTTTATTGCCTTCTGTAGCCATGCTGAAAAAACCTCCAAAAAATATATCGTACGAAATTGTTGCGCCCGGTGCGCAAGCAAACTACTGCAAAACGCGGTTTCGCGCAAGATACTTTTTCATTTCTGCACCCATGCGGACTCTCGCCACAACACCAAATATCCCCTTATAATTCGCAAAATATAAAATATCCCACCAATAGTTTTGGAGGCCTATTTTTAATTCCCTGAACCCCGAACCCTAACCCCTGAACCCTGCTTTTCTATTTCCAATCCCCGATCATGACAAACGAAGGCCAGTAGAAGGGATGGCTGTATTCGGGCATGGCTTTGAGCTCAAGCTGTGCCTGACGCTCTGGTTCCCGGAGTTTGTATAATTTGCCAACAACGCTCCCGTTCATAAAACAATCTTGACATACAATACATTGTAGCTACAATGTAAATATATGGGCAACATACAGTTTCAGTGGGATAAAAACAAGTCGGTAGAAAATCTCAAAAAACACGGGGTTTCGTTTCAGGAAGCAGAAACCGTGTTTTATGACGAAAACGCCGTGGAATTCTATGATGACAAGCATTCGGAATGGGAAGACAGATTTCTCCTGCTCGGGCTGAGTGCGAATGCACGACTGCTTCTCATCTGCCATTGCTTCAAAGAAAATGATGCAGTTGTAAGAATCATCTCTGCGCGTAAGGCTACCGCACAAGAAGCAAAATTTTATAAAAGGTGAGTTATGAAAGAAGAATATGATCTTTCCAAAATGAAAGCGCGGCCAAACCCCTACGCAAAGAGGCTCAAAAAGCAGGTCACCTTGCGCATTGGGCAGGATGTCATTGATTATTTCAAAGGGTTATCGGAAAAAACAGGTGTTCCCTACCAGAGCCTGATAAACCTCTACCTGCGTGATTGCGCCACATCGCATCGTGAATTAAACCTCAACTGGTCGACTAAAGCGACGGCCTAGCCGTGGGTAGGCTCTCGGTTTGTTGTACGCAGCCTGATGTTCTCACCAATTACCGATCATGACTAACGGCGCCCTCGTAAAAAGGAGGCTATATTCGTGCATTGCTGTCGGTTCAAAACGTGCGAGCCTCAGGACAGATCAGTAAAGTGCGCTGTCCCCTATATGCCCCCGTTTGATTTCACCCTCAATTTTTGCACAGGCGCCATCGGCCTGAGATATGAGGTCATCGATGTTTGCATACGCTAAAAGTTTTTGATCAAGAGCTTTCCGCTCTTCTTCAAAAGCCGTCTGCCGCTCGGAAAAATACTCGGCCGGAGACGTGCCTTTTTGAATATTCAGGCATTGATCATGGAGAAACGGACAGACGCCCCCTGTTAGCTTATCAGCCGCCTCCTTTAGATCTAAGAGGCGGGTCCGGAGCTCACTGATACTTCTTTCGAGCTGCTGCTTTTCTTCCCGTTTTTTTAGAAGATTTTCTTTCTCAAGTTGTTTGCCGCGAAGCTCATTGGAAAGTTTGGCCGTATCGACCCTGTTCTTCTCAAGGTCGGCAATTTGGCCTGACAAAAGGTTTATGCTGTCCTGGTGCTTTTTCCATATTCCAAATTGCTTCTTAAAAGCATCTTCCAGCGCACCCCGTGTTTTACCTGTTTGCGTAAGGGTCTCTATTTCCTGTTTCAGACAGTCTAAATCTTTTTGAATTGCAGACGCTTCTGCTGCAATTTTCTCTTCTTCCGTCCTTTTGTCCACCAAAAGCTGTTCAAAATGTTTCCGGGAGGCATCACTGGTTTCTGCTTCAGTCATAAGTTTATTGAAATTTTCTTTGTGCCGGTCGCGTTCAACCTGCTTTTTTTCAAGAGCTTCAATGGTGCCTGCAAGTTCGCGGAGCTTTTTTTCAGTATCGCCATATGCCGAGTGGGTTTGTTCATTCTCGGCGACAATCTTTACCGCCTGCTGCGACTGGGCGAGGCTTTCTTCTGCCTTGGCTTTTTCCTGCTGCCGGACAAGGCTAAATTCCTGCTTGTGCTTACTGTCAGCACGAACTGATTCTATCTGGTTTTTAGTTTCTTCCTGTTTTTTTCGCTCTGTCTCAAGGGCTTCTATTTCTTTTATCTGGCCAGCAAGTCTGCCGTCTTCTGCCTGTTTTACGGCCTGCTTCTCTTTCAAATTTTTTCGCAGTTCCCCGGAGTCTTTTATCTGACCGCTCAGTTGTTCTGTTGCACCTTGCTTGGCTGTTAGGTCACTCTTATAGCTGTCAATAGCGTCCTTGGCAAAACCGCTAAAAATATCCCGGTAAATAGCCGTATCGAATATTTGATTAAATATTTTTTCGCGGTCAGCCGGGCGGTCACTGAAAATATTGACTATTTTATTCTGAGAGGCGGTTATGACATTCTGAAAAAGATTTTTCTCATTTGCCTCAATCCCGGCAAGCTCTTTAATTTTTTTCAGGACCGCATCTTTGCCCTCGACGCGCGAACTTTTCTCACCTTTCAGATATAGTCTGACACTGTTGCTTGAACCGATTTTTCGCTCGACAATATATTCATTGCCATCGCCGCCTTCAAAGGTAACGGTAATGGTGGCTGTTTTGCTGCCCCGGCTAACCGCATCGGCGGCATTAGAGCGCAGATCCGCATCAAACAGGGCATGCCCCGCAGCCTCTAAGATAGATGATTTCCCTGCACCGTTTTTCCCGAGCAAGAGATTTATGCCCCGGTCAAAGGAGAAGTCGCCACTTGCGTGATTGCGGTAATTTTTAAGCTCCACCCGGTTAATTTTCACGGCTTGCCTCTTCTCCGTTCATAACCATTTGGAGCATGCTGTCGAAAGTCTCGAAAAACTGGGCGCTGTTATTGTCTTTCTGATATTCCTTGAGCTTACCCAGCACAAGAACTGTTTCATCAGCCTTCAGAGAAAACAGCTCCCAAGTGGAGATCAGCTCCCGTTCCACCTCTTCTACGGTGATGAGTTGCCGGGCCTGATCGCCCTTGCCATCATGGCCGGGATACGAGACTTTGATAAACGGCTTCAAGACGCCTTTTTTTAACAGCACCTCTTCGCAGACCGCAGTATCGATATAGAAAGGCTTTTTCAGATTAAGCTCTACAAACACAAGCTCTTCATTTTGAACAAAAGCCGCCTTATCAATAACAGCTGCAAATTCTGTTTTAAAATCATCGTAGTTGTCGCTTTGAACATCGATGGTGATGGTGGTCTTTTTTCGAGGTTGGGACGCAAGAAACTGATGTGCGCCATTTTCGGTATCAAAGATAATGACGCCTTTTTTGTCGCCCGGCTCTGCCAGATCCCAGTATTCTAAAGACCCCGGAATATAAAACAATGCGCCGTCTTTTGAGCTTGCCTGATAGGAGTGGAAATGGCCGCCGGCAATATAGAGGGCTTTGCCGTTAAACAATTCTATGGTTTCTTTTTCAACCGTGCCGGGCAGAAAGTCTCCTGAGGCAATAGCAGTGTGCACCATGACGATATTTTTCGTATCAGGTGTTGCTGCCAGATGCCCGGCTAATGCCTGCAAGGTTTCATTGACAAAGCCACCGGGGTACCCGACACCGTAAAAATGATGCCCGTCAATAATTATCGGGGTGAAATGAAGCCCGGTTTCATCGGAGGTATAGGAGGGCCGCTTCAGGAAGCCTTTGTTCTCAAGATAGATGATCCAGGAATCATCCTCCTTGCCGGGAGTGATATTGTCATGATTACCCTCAATAAGCAGGGTAGCGATATGCGCATCCTTAAGCTTCTGAAGGAGCGCTTCGGTTCTTTCCAGCACTTCCGGGATAAGTTCCTTGCGGTCAAAAAAGTCTCCGGCAATCAATACAACGCTGACCTTTTGCGCTATGGCAGTATCAATCGCCCAGCCGAAGGCTTTGAAGTAATCATCATAGCGCTTGTTGGAGTATTCACCTACCCCGCCCACAGGGCGGCGGCCAAGATGAATGTCTGCGCAGTGGAGGATTTTCATTGCTTACCGAAAAGTAGATGAATTGTTTTATGCCTGAAAGCGATTTTGGAGATGCCATGCTAATCGATCAGGATCAGGCCGCATTGACGGATGCGCAGGAACAATAGATAAAGGCTTATCATCGAGGCGATAATAAGACTTCCCATTGAACCATGTCTCGCGGATTCGCGGACTGACCTTTATTTTCAAATCCGGGGTAACTCCGACCAGGCCCACGTCAAAAAGGCGGTGGAAGTCAGCCCGGAGCAGCAGGCCATTGCTCACGTCATGGTCGCCGTCTCCAGAATAAGGAACGATGTGTGCCGCCTCAAGCGCCACAAGGGTGCTTTCACCGGTAATAGCACAGCGGCGCTGATAGGCATCGGTTACCAGGACGCGGAAGGATGACTGGCCGAGCCTTGGCCGAACAGGTACGGCATCGCCGTACTTTTCTCTGTTTTCCGCAACTGATTTCATGGGCTGCGTTGAGAGGTTTAATTGAACGCTGTCCCACAGTGCACGGCCAAGAATTTCTGTGGTGTCGTACATTTTGCCGCGCACGATATT
>JAFGCP010000387.1 GCA_016932595.1 Deltaproteobacteria bacterium | reverse complement strand
TTTACCTTTAAGCTAGTTTAAACCATCTTGTCAAGAAAAAAAATCGGTTTCCATAAAAAATTTTTAAAATATCTTTCTTTAGGGCTTTAATTTTTTCCAATCAGGATATTTTTACGGCTTATACTCGGAAGAGGGGAAATGGTTTAGTGGTCGGGGATCAGGGTGCGGGGTTTAGGGTGTTATAGTGGCGAGGGTGTCTCGCGTAGTGAGCACTGCAGGATGTTTGCAGTCCGACGTGGCGGATCAAACCGGCCTTTGCTTACACATAAGAAAATTTTTATTGTATCGGAAAGTGGCAATGTTACCAAATGTACTATGCAATAAATTCAGGGCATGCTGCTATCAACATTCTATCATCACGCGATGAGGATTTTTTTCTGATTTGACCTGACCACAACTTATAGAAAAGCGGGGTCGATTATGCCTCCCCTTTTCTTTTATTACCTGAAGGCATTGCGTCGTAGAATGCTATATTAACAAGAGCAAACGCATCCTCGGGAAAATCATGAAAACATAGTATGGATTGGGCAATCATGCTATGAGGGCTTTTTTGTGATTTTTTTCTTGCGGGGATACCTGAGGCACTGGCCTGTTTCAATCAAATATTTGGAAACAAGGCTAACAACCTTCGATTATTTTCAGCGGCTCTTAGCATTGGTTCGCGTATCAGTCTTTATTCTCATGCACCCCATTCTGGCCGGCTGTTTTGCAGAGCACCATCTAATTAAAATTAATTATGGCTGTCTGAATACACTTTTTCCTTTTTTGCATCTTTTGGCCTTTTGACTGCTTCCGGCAGATATCGCAGGGTAGCCTTAATCACATCGTCTTTACGGAAAGGCTTGCTTAAGTATTCGTCATACATACCACTGGCTTTAGCCTTTACTTCTTCAAATGCCTGACCTGTAATAAGCAATATCGGCACATTCTTGGTTGCCGCATCATTTCTGAGTATGGCAACCGTTGTATAACCGTTGCATTCCGGCATTTGGATATCAAGAAGTATCAAGTCAGGCTTGCATGTGGTGGCCATTGCAATAGCTTGCTGTCCGTTAGCCGCTTCAAACAACTCAAAGTCGTAACAAGCATAAAACATTTTTAGCAGGTTTCGAATGGTAGTGTCGTCATCGACAATCAGTATGCGTGGTTTTTTAAAGTTTACAGGCATATGAATCATTGTAGTGCCTTGACACAATAGTATTAATTAATGGTCTCATACTAGTATGCGCACCAGAAACCTTGTCATCTTCAGCCGTCTTCCCGGCAAAAGCCGGGAACCAGTTGCAATATGCGCCGGATTGACAAAATGGAAAAACATTTATGAGACGATTAATAAAATAGCTTTTGCCATATAATATCTGACCAAGCAAAGCCCTGTTGCCGCGAAAAAAAAGCCACTGGGCAGCAAAAATTAATGTACTTCATATAGTATAAATACCAATGCCACAATAGCACCAATGGATGCTTTTTCAGCACCTAAGTGCCTGCAATCTGAAATGAACCTTAAAGAGACTCTAGCCGTACCGCACGAAACCCCATCTTTATGAGGCAGCGCAGCAGATTTAAGGTATCTTTTTAACGAGTTGCCGGATCATGTTGTCACTGAACATACACATAAACTTGACGCCGCTTATCAATTCATTGAAGCGTTGCCTGGTCCACATGATTTCCGCCTCAATAGCAATGCGCATAATAGTGTTCGGTATGGCAATATCCATCGCAATAACAGAACCACTCTTCAGGCTTTCATTGCGAGGAAAGCAGGCTGTCGCACCGCTTGAGCTCAAATTTGCTATCCGGCATGCCTGCCGCTGCAAGCCCTGCCCCTTGATGCTGTATGTCGCTTTGAGTTCGACATTGAAGCGTTTCTTGTCGCGCATCTTCGCATATATGGATTCTTCCATGTCCTGCCTTATTTGCTGGCCTGGTTTAAAATTCTACTACACACTATGTTCCTGGTTTAAAAATCATTTTTTAAAAGTACGCTTAACTTATCGGGTGATTTTTAGATAGTGCAGCTAAAACATGCTTACGTGTGCTGTACATCTTTTTTTCGTAGCCATCACAGCAACGCTAATGGAAATGAACGCTGCACGGAAGAGGGCTCAAAAATCATTGAAAACTGGAATAACAGATGCGGTGTCTAATCCCTGCAGCACGGCTCACGGCATCAATCTCTGCAAGCAGTTTAGTTTTCTCCCCCTTGAGGGCTTGAATCCTTGATGGCGATAAAATATTGGCGCGCATAAGCTCGATTTCGACCTTTCTCAAACAATCCTCCAGGCTAGAAACAAATTGCACCATATCTGCCCGTTGGTGTTCTGGCTGTTTTCTGCCACAACACCGACCAATAAACACGCCAATGGTTATCGACACGGCTAGTACAATTTCTTTTCCGGATTTTTTAGCTGTAACGATCGGAGCCATATTTGCTTTTCTTATTTGAAGATGATCCGCATAGTTGCCGAAATTTCTTCAATGACAATTCTCAGAATCGATCGGTTGTTTTGGTGGAGACCATCTTTTTTGTATAGAGGGATTCTTCGACTGTGGAGAATAAAAAAAAATATCGAATCGAACAATAGCCCTAAAGGCTATTTTTTTAGCACAATCGTGCCTTAGATAAAAAATTCTCATGGCTGGGCAGTTGAGATGGCCACGCTATCATATGCCTTTGTCTAAATACCAAAATTACACCTATGCGGCTCTTTGAATGCTGACTTTTTAATACAAAATGACCGTCCATATCTGCCATCCTTTGGAAGGAGGCTTTGCAACTTCCCGGTTATGACTGGTCTCTCCTGTACCCCCGTGAATCCCCGCCAAGTGCACTTTATATAGGCCATTTACCCTGCAATACTTTTTCAGAAGGTCTGCGAAACTGCTGATGGGGTATTTTGAAGCAGAAATTACTATACGTGGATAGCCGGGGTTTTGGTGAAAGCCATCATAAACGCTGCCGGTGCAACATCGTAGAAACTCTAAACTGAACACTTGACAACCGGCGTATTTATGGAAATGATTACGGTGCATGGAAACACGACGATTTTCTGCCGCCACACGTCTTATTGCAGGCATCGGCATTGCCGGAGTTGAACTGGGGGCCTTTCTTGCAAACAGCCTTGGCTATGACCGCACCATGGCCCTGGGGAATGCGGCCGGTGATCTCCTCTACGGGCTATTGGCCAGGCCGCGGCGCCGCATTCATCATAATTTGACACTCGCATTCGCCGGCAGCATGCCCGAGGCACAGCGCAACAGCCTCGCCAGGCAGGTTCTGCGTTTTTTTGCAAAAAACTGGCTTGAGCTTTTCTTCTACGGCGGCGGCAATAAGGCCGAGCTCAGAAAGCGTATCAGCATCCAGGGCATCGAGCACCTTGAGCAGGCCCTTGCAAAGGGCAAAGGCGTTATAGCCATCAGCGGCCATATCGGCAATTACCCGCTCCTGGGGACACAGTTTACCGAGCGCGGCTATGATTTCACCGTCGTCATACGCGATCCCAAAAGCCCTGTCACCTCCCGTATATATGAGCATGCCCGGGCCATGATCGGGCTGCAGACTTTATACACCACTCCCGAGCGCCGGTTTTTTAAAAACGCATTAAACACGCTGGGCCGCAACGGTATTCTGTGCCTCATCTCAGATGAAAACAAGCGCAGGGGCGGCGTGTTTGTCGATTTTTTCGGCCGCACAGCTTCTACGCCTCCCGGCCCCGCTGCCCTTGCGCTGCGCACCGGCGCGGCCATTGTGCCGGTGTTTATAACCCGCAATCCCGATAATTCCCAGCGCATTCACATTCAGGAGGAAATCCCGTATGAAAAAACCGGCGCAGCCGAGGCTGATGTAGCGGCCATCACCGCGCGGTATACGGTTGCTATCGAGCAGCGCATCAGGGCCGATCTTGCGCAGTGGATGTGGACCAATTTTCGCTGGCGCACACAGCCCTACGGGCCTTCCGATGCAGCAAAGCTGAAAAAACTGCGCCCCGTTAAGCTGCTGCAAAAAAAACTCCGGGCGCCCCTTGGGCGGATTATTCATGAATAGAACACATGAGCGCATTAAACATTTTTTATAGCCGCTCAATAAAGACGTTCGTGGTGAGTCCAGAGCCTGACGAAGGGTCGAACCATGAACGTCTTAGAGTACCGGCATGTATCCGTTCCACCCATCGACCCGCCAGGGCGAACGGATACAATGTTCGTTTGCGGATGTTTATACGGGCTCCAATATTACGTTAAATGCTCTAGAGCCTGTTTCAGCCGCAGTGAAGCATAATGAGCGCAGGCGCGGCAGATGGACATTTTTCAACAGCCTGCTGAAATTTTCTGCAAAAATGCACGGTGAGAAGTGCTGAAGCCTAAGGCGATACGGATAAAAAAGGCGGGCAAAAGCCCGCCTGAAATTTTGAATATATAATGGTTTGGAAATTCGAATTTTTTCCTGGCCCCTGACACCTGATCCCTTGTAATTACGCAAACAGGCTCATCATCCACTTGTTGATGGGTTTCATAACGCCGCTCCACATGATAAGGCCGATAAGCGCTGAAACGCCGACAACAACCCAGCATTTCTGAACAGCCGTAAAAGCGGTGCTGCGCAGCAGGGCATAAATGCCCAGCGGCGGGAAGGCCTGCAGTGAAAAAATTACTTTTGCGCGGTTGTTATACCATTTTACTTTTTCTTCCATGCGCTCTCCTTTTCAAATAAGGCTATAGGCTGTTAGACTATTAGGCTGTAGGCTTTTAGACTGTAGGCTGTAGGTTTCTAAAATCTAAAAAGCATAAAGCTTAATCACTTAAATTCCGGCTTCTTACGCATTGAGCGAACAAGCGCTCCTAAAACTTTCTCCGCCTCAATAATATCTGCTTCAAATTGCACAAGGCCTGCTCCATTGAAATAACCCAGGCGCTTTGACAAAGAAAACTGATAATGCAGTTCGCGCAGAGGTCCGAATGCTATTTCTAAAAATCGCACATATTCCACTTGGCTCTCACGGGCACAGCCCTCTACAATATTTGAGGGTACAGAAACAGCTGCCCTTCTCATCTGAGAAGTCAATCCGTATATTTCCGACTTTGGAAAAGCCGTGGTAGCATCATATACTTGCACTGCGAGTTCGTCTGCAAGCTGATAAGCTCTAAGCTTTGTATGGTCACGCACTACAGCACTCCTACCGAACAGACTATAGGCTGTAGGCTTTTAGGCTATAGGCTACAGCTGACAAATATATACACTATCGTCTACAGTCTAATCCCCTAATAATCCTTCAGCCTTTATGCTTTACTCAGACTGTTAGGCTTTTCTTAATCCTACAGCCTACAGGCTAATAGCCTATATCCTTATGCCTTACTCCTACAGCCTTCAGGCTAATAGCCTATATCCTTATGCCTTACTCCTACAGCCTTCAGCCTAATAGCCTACAGCCTCATAGTCTAACAGCCTACAGCCTTTTTTTTACTTCTTCGCCTTGCCCTGAGCCGCCACTGCTGCCATGGCCCGCGCTATCTCATCGGGGTCGCCGAGATAGCGGTGGCTGAGGGGCTTAAGCGAATCGTCCAGCTCATACACCAGGGGCACGCCCGTGGGGATATTGAGCTCGGTGATATCATCCTCGGAAACATTGTCGAGATACTTCACCAGAGCCCGCAGCGAATTACCATGCGCTGCAATGATGGGTTTTCTGCCGGCACGCAGAGCCGAAGAGATAACAGTATGCCAGAAAGGCAGAAAACGCGCAACCGTATCCTTAAGGCTTTCGGTCAGAGGCACATCTTCCGGAGACAGATCGGCATAGCGGGGGTCACGGCCCGGCCAGCGCGGATCAGACATCTCAAGGGCCGGCGGCGGCGTATCATAGCTGCGCCGCCAGATCTTCACCATCTGCTCGCCGTGCTGCGCCGTGGTCTCGGCTTTATTGAGCCCCTGCAGCGCGCCGTAATGCCGCTCATTGAGCCGCCATGAATGCTCCACGGGAATCCACATAAGATCCAGCTCCTCAAGAGCCAGCCAGAGGGTCTTCACAGCACGGCGCAGCACCGAGGTATAGGCAATGTCAAACACGAACCCCTCCTGCTTCAGCAGCCTGCCGGCCCCTGTCGCCTCCTGCACGCCGCGCTCCGACAGATCAACATCGGTCCAGCCGGTGAAGCGGTTCTCCTTGTTCCAGAGGCTTTCGCCATGGCGCAGTAAAACAAGCCGGTGCATAGTTCCTCCTAACTTGATTTTAATTTTTTGAGTGTCCGCAGCAGCCAGGCATCCCGGGGCGCAATAGCCCCTTCAGGACACAGCTCCTGGCAGCAGTAGCAGCGAATGCATCTCTCGTCATCAATGCGCACGCAGGCGCCCGGGGCTGGCTGCGTGATGGCTGAAGCCGGGCAGGCCTCGCTGCAAATGCCGCAACCTTTGCAGCGTGAGGCATCTACAGCCGGCCACGCGGTCAGCAAGCGCCGCAGCAGGCCTGCAAAGGGCCGGAAATACGCAGGGCCTTCCACATGTATCAGAGCTGCCGGCTTGAGATCGGTGATTATCAAAGGCTCGATGGGATCGCCCAAAAGCCCTATGCCCTCAAGGTCGACGGCAAGGCCGAGATCCCTGGCTGCTTTAAATATATATACCGTGTCGGGCGCCACGCCGGCAATGGCGCAGGCCACGCGGTCAAGGCTCACCATATCGCGCGAAGCGGCAAGAAAGCCGAGCTTGCGGGGGTTGCCGCTGTTGGGGCCATTGCCCTCCATGCCGACAACAGCGTCAAGCACTGAAATGGCGGGCCTGACCGTATAGGCAAGCTCCACCAGCATCCGGGCGAAATGGTCCTGGCTGCGGCCGCTCTGCAGATGCCACTGGGCCTTCTGCCTGCCGGCAAAAGAGCCGAACATGTTTTTGACCGCCAGGGTCATGACCATCATGGCATGCGTTTTGAACTTTGCCAGGTTAATGACCACATCGGCCTCAACAATATCGCGGGCAATGGAGAAAGAGCGATTATGAAACCCTGCCGGCGCCGGCACCGTAACACTGTCGGCAAAATCGACAACCGCCACGCCAAGTTCACGGGCCGCCTCAAGAATGCCGCATTTTGCTGCAACTTTCTGTGCAGTCCCAAAGCCCGGCGAATCGCCGATGGTGATTGAGGCTGCGCCCGCATCGCGGCACAGTTCCACAAGAGCCCGCACAACCGTCGGGTGAGGGGAAACACACTGCTCAGCCGTTGCAGGGGTCAGCAGGTTAGGCTTGAGAAGCACTTTGGCGCCGCGCGGGATAATGTTTGCCCAACTCCCCGCCGTGTCTTCGCCGAGCTGTATGACCGCCTCTTTCACCAGAGCAGCGTCATAGGAGGTGCAGCGGCGCACGGTTACGGTTCTCTCCTGCTGTTGAAGCGCCATAGTGATTGCTTACATGAGAGTTAAAACGCGGGGGAAAAGGCCGCGCTCGGCATGCGCCTTGCCGACCGCCTGAGCAGCCCCCAGGGCGGCAACCGCGCCATGGTCGCGCACGCCATCCAGAACATCGGCAAAAGCGCGCACATGAGCAGGCGTGGTGGCAAATATCTCATCGCGCAGCTGCTGGCGCGACGCATCCGATACGCCGTTGAGACGCCGCTGCATCGACACAAGGCCACGGGCATCAGGCAGCAGATAGGTATCGATATCGCCTATGGCGCCGATGATGCTTTTGGTCAGCTC
>JAFGCP010000386.1 GCA_016932595.1 Deltaproteobacteria bacterium | reverse complement strand
TTGTCATGGAGCTGCCGCCCTACCGGCTTCCAACATTCAAAGGCCTTGTGATTCATACCTGGGAGCGAACCTGGCAGTATATTAAAAAAGCAGGAACCGTCATCCTGGGGATTTCCATTATGGTCTGGGCCATGATGACATTTCCGGCCCTGCCGGACTGGGCCGTACAGGAGTTCGACCTGCAGCGCAGCCAGGCCCGCACCGCTCAGGGCGCCGCTGCGCAGGAGCTGGGCGCCGCTGAGCCGGGAGCGCAGCTTTCGGAAGCCGCGGAAACGCTCGGCGCGAAGCTTGAAAAAATCGACCGGCGGCAGGCAGAGGCGGCCTTGCGCAACTCCATTGCCGGCCGCATCGGCATTTTTTTTGAGGGCCTGAGCAGGCTTGCGGGCTTTGACTGGCGAACCAATATAGCCCTGCTGGGCGGTTTTGCCGCCAAGGAGGTCATTGTGTCAACGCTGGGCACGGCCTATTCCCTGGGAGACATTGATCCTGAAGAAACCGGCGCGCTTCCCGCAACCCTGGCTGCCGCACCGGGCTGGAGCCCGGCAGTCGCCCTGAGCCTGATTGTGTTTGTCATGTTTTACGCTCCCTGCTTCGTAACCGTCGTCTGCATCAGCCGCGAGGCAGGCTCCTGGAAATGGGGGGCTTTTTCCATCGCGTTTAATACGGTGCTTGCCTTCGGGCTGGCTGTAGCGGTGTATCAGATCGGGTTGCGATGTATCTAGCAGGTCGTGACATTTTAAATTATGCATTCAACAACCTCCCCGCAGCCTCCTGGCCAGGAGGGGCAAAGAAACAATGGCATCCGGCACAAGGCTGCCATCACACAAATTCCTCCCCTGGACAGGAGGCTGCGGGGGGTAGATACAAAATTGCAATGGCTAAGATTTCCCGCTGCGCTGCACCCACAGGCTCAAAACATTAAAAGATCGACGAAAGGTTCAGGATATGGAAACAGTCTGGCTCATAGGCAGTATCGGCATAGCCTGCGGCTATCTTGTCTGGCGCAGTATCAGCGCGGTCCGGCAGCAAAAAAGCTGCGGCGGCTCATGCAGGAATTGCTCCTGCGCAGGGGATGATGCTTCGCGAAAATGCTAAAAACGTGCAAGGGCCGGACGCCCTTTATAAGCTCAGCAGTATCGGCGGTGTGAGGATCACGGTTTGTTTACAGGCGCAGCGGTTCGGATCTTCTGCGTAAAATACAGCGAAAGAATGGTCAGGCAGGCGCCGATTATAAAAGGCAGACGCCAGCTCACCAGCCACAGCGCTCCGCCAAACAGCGGTATCACCACGGCCGATATATGGTTTATCGTAAATCCCATGGCCGTGCTCTGTGCCAGGTCTTTCGGGTCGGCTAATTTCTGCAGATAGGTGTTCAGGCCGATGGCGAAGTTGAAGAATATGCTGTCAAGCACGTACAGCGCAACCGCCACCCAGACATTTTCAATAAACGCATACCCGAGAAACAGAATCACAAGGCTTGCGCTTTCAAGGCTGAGCACGACCTTTTCGCCATAGGTGTTGATCGCCCGTGAGATATAGGGATTGGTAAGCCAGGTGAGGGCATAATTGACCACATAAATGCCGGCGACGGTCGTCACGCTGAGCCGGTACTTTTCAACCAGAAGAAAAATCGCAAAAACAATGAAAATCTGCCGCCGCGCGCCACTGAGAAAATTCAAGACATAATAGAGCCAGTACCTGCGCCGCAGCACAAGACTGTTCTGTTCGTGAGGCGGGCTGTCATGGGCAGGGTTGAGCCACAGCATATAGCCGCCGGCGCAGCAGATGAAAATGCCCAGCAGCAGAAAATTGATTTTATAGGGCAGCACAAAGGCAAGCAGCCAGATGATGCTCCCGACCGCAATATTCGCAAGCGCTCCGTAGCCGCGCAGCCGGGCAAACACAACAGGGGCCTCCTGCCGGGTGAAATACTGCACGGTGAGGGATTTGTTGATGGTTTCAAAATAGTGAAACCCGATGGACATGATGGTCGTTGAGAGCAGCAGGCCCGGGAACGTGGTGAGATAGCCGGTCGCGCCGATGCCGATGCCCATGAGGATTACCGACAGCGATGCCAGGCGGTATTCGCTGACGAGCAGCACAATATACATGACCAGAAAGGTGAGAAAGCCGGGAATTTCCCGCACGCACTGGGCAGCACCTATCTGAAAGCCGTCGACGCCGATCACCTCTTTGGCAAAGTTGGTGAACAGCGCCATCCAGCCCTGCAGCCCGGCGCTGGCGCAGACCACAAGGATGAGCAGATAGCGGTACATGGGGTTATGTTTAAGCTGTTGCATAAAATATATCCTGGCGGCATTGTCGGGCTGAAAAGCGAGAATACCACATGAGAGCCCTGCCTGCGGGTTTAAAAATTGCGGCAGGCGGGTTTTTCCGGCCTTGTCAGTTGAGGTGTGCGGTTTAAGCCTTGACCGGCGGGTTGCACCCTGGTTCACCCCTGTGCAGCAGCGTGTAAAAACCCGTTTATCTTTTTTTCTTTATCTTTGCCGCCCATTCATCAATCAGGCTGTACCATGCCGGCACCACCAGCAGGGTCAGAAAAGTCGAGGTCAGCATACCGCCAAGCAGCGTTATGGAGATGGGAGCAAAGATCTCGTAGCCGTCGCCTTTCAGCACCGACAGGGGAAGAAGCCCGAGAATGGTCGTGAGGGATCCCATGAGAATGGGCCGCAGGCGGATAGAGCCGGCCCGGATTATGGCCTCGCGCTTTTCCATGCCGCTTTTGCGCAGGCGGTTTATATAGTCGATAAGAATGATGGCATTGTTCACGGCAAGCCCAACAAGTATGAGTATGCCGATAAACGACATGAGGGAAAGCGTGGTGTTGGTGAGAAACAGAATCACTGCAACGCCGATGAGCGCCATGGGAACGGAGAAAAAAATCGCCAGAGGCTGGAGAAATGACTCGAACTGCGCCGTCATGACCAGATACACAAGAAGAATAACAAGCGCTACGGTCAGCACCATGGCGGCCTGCATCTCCTGCATGTCTTCATAGCCACCCCCGCACATGATAGTGTAGCCCTCCGGGAGGGACAGGGCCGACAGCCTGTGCTTGATTTCATCAACCGTGCCGCCGAGATCCCTGCCCGTCACATTAGCGCTGAGCACCACAACCCGTCGCTGTTCCTCGCGGTTGATGCGCGACGGGCCGATGCCCTTCACCATATCGGCCACCTCATGCAGGTAGTGCTGGCTGCCGTCGGGCGCGGCGATGAGCACGGAGCCGAGCTTTTCAGGATCATTGCGGTCAGCCTGGCTGTATTTGACCCGGATGTTATATTCTTCGCCCGCCTCCCGGTATTTGCCTGATTTCTCACCGAGAAAAGCCGTATCAACGGTTGCGGCGATCTGCTCGACCGTGATTCCCAGGCGCGACGCCTTCTCTCTGTCGATTTTTATCTGCAGCTCGGGCTTGCCGGGCTTCAGGCTGTTGTCAAGATCCGTGACGCCCTTGACATCGCGCATGATCGTTTCGGCCTCGGCCCCGAGCTTTTGAAGCTCCTCAAGGTCATTGCCGAAGATTTTCAGCTCGATCGGCCTCTCGCCGCCGCCTAAAAACCAGTCCAGGGTATCCATGAAATAGACGACCACGCCCTCGCGCAGATTGATGCCGCCGGAAATGGAATCGCAGATCTCGCGGAAACCGCGCGTGCGTTCTGCCGCGGGCTTGAGCTCGAAATACATTTCCCCCTCATTGACATCAGCGGGGGCTATGCCGAAGACCATGTCGATGGTGCTTTTCTCGGACCGGCCCACCATGGAGAGCATGGACACATACTCTGGCTGCGAGGCCACGACCTTTTCCATGTCCCGCATGAAGGCGTCGGCGTCTTTGAGCGACAACCCCGGCTCCAGTTTGATGACAGCCGTGCCGTCGGACTCATCGAGCTTGGGTATATATTCAGTGCCCACAAACTGCATGAGCACCAGGGCCGCGGCAAAGAGCCCGGCTGCGCCGAGAATGGATTTCCCGCGGTTGTTCAGCACGCCCTCGATGGCCGCAACGTACCAGCCCCTGATCCGGTCGAAAAAGTGATGCTCGGCTTTTTTCCTTTCACCACCCCGGAACTCGCGGGCGGCAAGGGGAGGCACCAGGGTCACGGCAACAAGAAGGGAGATGAGCATGGAAAAAACGACGGTGATGCCCAGAGACCGAGTGAGAATGCCGGTTGCGCCAGGGGACAGGGCCATGGGCAGAAACACGATAATGGAGGCAAGCGTCGAGGCAGAGATGGCAAGCAGAACTTCCGAGGTGCCGGTCTTGGCAGCGCTGAAGGACGGCTCGCCGCCCTCGATGCGGCGTATGATGTTCTCGACCACAACGATGGCATTATCGACGATATGGCCTATGGAAAGGGCGATGCCGCTCAAGGTCATGACGTTCAGGGTATCGCCGAAAAAGTAGATGACGATGAAGGTCGCAATGACCGAAAATACCATGGCGAACATCATGGTGAGGGTGGTTTTCACGCTCAGGAGAAATACATAAATGATAGCGGCGGCAAAAAAGAATCCCCAGAACGAGCTGTAGGCAAGGTGCTCAAGCGCCCCGCGTATAAGCCGCGAGGTGTCATACACATGCACGACTTTGATATCCGGCGGCAGCGTCTTTTGCACCTCTTCCATCTCGGCCGTGATGCGGTCGACAACCTGCACGGTATTGGCGCCGGGCTCTTTGGCAACGGTCAGAAGAACCGAGTCATGGCCATTGGTGCGGGAGTGGCTGCGCACCTCCTGATAGGAGTCCTTCACCGCGGCCACGTCTTTAATGTAGACTGCACCTCCATCCTTAGCCCGAATGATGGTGTTTTCAATGTCGGCAAGCGAGGCGTACTTGCCCTTGGTGCGCACGATAAACTCATTGCGGCCCACATCCATGTGGCCGCCGGGATAATCAAGGTTCTGGCGCTTCAGGCTGTCGGACACCTGCTCCAGGGTCACATTGCGGGATTTCAGGCGGTCGCGGTCAACTTCGATGAGTATCTCGCGCTCCAGTCCGCCCTGCACAGCGGCCGAGGCGACGCCGGGCAGGGCGGTCATTCTTTTGCCCACCGTGTCTTTTATAAATTTGCGCAGCGTGCGCAAATCGCGGCCGCCCGTGCTGTAGATGCCGTAGTAGGCAACCGGCAGCAGGTCCATGTCGAATTTCAGCACCACGGGCCGCTCCACCTCGCGGGGCAGGCTGTCGAGGGCAAGCTCGATCTGGTTGCGCACGTCCTGGGCGCCCACATTGAGGTCGGCCTCCCACTCGAATTCAACCATGATGCCGCACTCGCCCTGCAGAGAAACGGTCTTCACCTTGCGCACGCCGTCAACCGACGCCGCAGCGGCCTCGAGATGCTCGGCCACGAGCTTTTCCATCTCTTCAGGCGCAACGCCGCGGTACCGGGCCATGATGGCCACCACCGGATAGTCCGTATCGGGAAGCAGGTCAAGGCTGAGGCGGGTCAGGGCCAGCATGCTCAGCACAAACAGCACGATATAGGCAACAGCAACCGGAACCGGATGATCGACGGAAAAATCTGCCAGCTTCATGACTTAATGTCCACCTTATAGCCATTCTGCAGCCGGTGGCTGCCCTCTGTCACCACGATTTCGCCTTCCTTCAGCCCGGCGGTCACTTCCGCGGTCTGATTGTCGCGGGCGCCGAGGCTTATCTGCCGCTGCTCGGCCGCGCCGTCCTTCACGACGAAGATGAAATGCCCGTCGGGCCGCTCCAGTATGTCGCGGGCGGGAATGACCAGCACATTATCGCGCCGGTCAAGGGCGATGCGAATGCGGGCGAACATGCCTGCGGTGAGCTTGCTGTCGGGATTAGAGATGAGAATCTTTATGCGAAATGTGCGCTGCGCCGGCTCCACCAGGGGATTTACCACGGCGATGCTGCCCGTAAAAGTCGCATCCGGGTAGGCGTCAAGCTTTACCTCGGCCTGCATGCCCTCGCGGACCTGGGCTTTCAGCTTTTCCGACACATCACATTCGAGCTTGATGCTCGTAAGGTCCATGATCTCAAGCACTTCCCACTTGTAGGCCCACAGTGAGGACACTTCGCCTTCGTGCATCATCTTGGCGGTGACCACGCCGTCAAAGGGCGCGCGCACGACCGAGTCTTCAAACTTGCGCTGAGCAAGTCCAAGCGCCGCTTTTGCTTCATCAACGCGGCCCCGGGCAATACCGTGGGCTGCCTGCATGGCATCGTAGCGGTGCTTGGGAATCACGCGGCGCTCATAGAGATTGGAAATGCGCTTCCAGTCCTGCGCCTGCTGCACAAGGTCATGCTCCGCCTGCTGCAGCCCGGCACGGGCCAGGTCAACGGCAAGGGTAAAATCCTGCGGCTCCAGGCGCACCAGCACCTGGCCTTTCTGCACAGCGCTTCCCTGGTCGGCAAGGATCTCCTTGATGACGCCCTCGACCTTGGAGCCGACTTTTGCCTGGTGCAGGGCCTGCGTGGTGCCCGACACATGGGCATACTTTGTGATGCTGCCCTTTGCCGCCGCTGCCACCTTCACCGGAACCGTGCGCCCGGCAACGCCGTCGCCGGTGGTGCCGGAGCAGGCGGAAAGCAGCAGCGATGCTGCAAACATACAGGTGATAATTCTCTTCATGGTGCATCTGCCTCCATAGGTATGTATGCCGGGGCTCCTCTATCCAGAGAATGCTGCTCGCACAATGCCCCCTCATTCCTTCGACAAGCTCAGGACAGGCTCTGACCTTCTCTCCCTTTCAGGGGGCGAAGGAACTTTTGTATGAATGCCGTACTTGCAATGGCATCCTGGCCCGGCAGTTTAAAACCCGATCCTCTTTACACACGCAAACAGCTTTTTCCATAGCAGGGCCGTCTTCATTGCTCCCTCTCCGCCAGGTATGGGGGAGAGGGCGGCGGTGCGGTGGCGCATCCTACCGGCGCACATCCCAGCCCGCGGCCCGCTCAAGGCGCGCTGCTGCAATATGATAGTCGCTCAGGGCATTATAATAATTGCTCTTGGCCTCGGTCAGCAGGGTCTGGGCATCAAGCACATCGGTCGACGTTGCCATCTGCTCGGCATACTGCTCCCGGTACAGCCTGAAATTCTCCTCAGCCTGCACGATGGCGGTCTGCGTCACCCCGATATTCTTTTCCGCTTCAACGGTATCAAGCCAGGCCTGCTTCACCTCAAGGGACACGGCGTCGGCCACCTGCCGCTTCTGCTCTGCCGCTTTTGCCGCCTGAGCCTTGCTCGACCCCACCTTATAGTGATTCCTGCCCCACTCCCAGATATCCCAGCGCAGCACCGTCCCGGCGGTGAAGACCTCTCCGTCTTCATAATGGCTGCCGTTCATCCGGGCCTTCTCGCCCATCTTGCGGTAATCAGCCACCAGCGACAGGGACGGATAGTAGCTGCTTTGCGCAAGCCGGATGCCCTTCTGCGCCTTCTCGACGCCAAGGCTGGCCTCTTTTATTTCGGGCCTGAGCGCCAGCGCATCGCTTGTGGCATTATCAAGTGAAAATGCCCGGGGAGTGCAGATCAGCACATCCTCCAGAGCAACGGGCTCGCTTACCCCGCGGCTGAGCACCGTATTGAACCAGGCGCGGCTCACCTGCGCGCCGTTGTCGGCCCGTATCAGGTTCTGGCGGGCCTGGGCAAGACGAACCTGCGCCTGCAGGTAATCGTTCTGCGCCACCATCTGCTCCTCATAGAAGGCCTTTGCCACCTCGGCATGCGAGGCCACCTGCTCCACGGCCCGGGCCGCCACCTGTTTGATCTTGTCGGCTTTTAAGATGGTGAAATAGGCCTGCTTCACCTCGAGGATGATGTCCTGCTTTGTCCGCGCGCTGCTCTGCTGTGCCATGTCGCGGCCGAGGCGGGCCATAGCATAGGATGACGCCAGCGCTCCGCCGGTAAACACCGGCTGGGTGACGGACGTGTTCCACTGATAGTGGCTTTGCGTGCCGGTTTTGTATTTCATGGGCTCGGGCCCGAACTCGCCTGCCGGGGATTTTGCGTACGGCGTTTCATCGTAGCGGGTATAGCTGTGCCCGGTCGTGACCTTGGGCAAAAAGTCGCTGCGGGCCGCTTTGCGCTCATAGTCGGCGCCCCGCACCTCATGCTCTGCAGCCTGCACCGCGGCGTTTTTCTCCAGTGCCAGGGCAATACTTTCAGCAAGCGAAAGCGGCTTTGCGGAAACCTGGGCGACTACAGGCTGCGGCCCGTGCAGGGCAGCGACAACGGCCAGCGCAATGATATAGCGTTTCATGATTTCAGCGCTCCTTTGCTGATGCGGTCAAAAATGTCTTGAAAATTTCAATCTGGCCGGCCGCAAGCCGATCCAGCGAGAGGCTCTTTATGCTGTCTTCAAAAAAGCCCTGCTTGAGGTCATAGTAAAGCCCGTCGACGCTGGCAATCAAAAGCAGCGCAAGTTCACGGCTGTCGTAGCGCTCCGTAAGGCCCGTTTTCGTGAGGTAGTCCTGCACAGCCGTGCATATATACGAGGAAAATGTCTGCAGCATGGCGTCAAAGCGCTGTATCAGCTCTTGTGGCAGGGAAAGCCTGCGGTAGCTGACGTCAAGCATGTCCCACATTTCCCGGTGCTCGACAAAATATTGCAAATAGGTCTTCATCGATATCTCTATCCGATCCAGAGGAGGCATATCGGGGCTCACAGCCTGCTCGAGCATATCGTTCAGGAACTGGAAGCACTCCTCATAAATGCGGGCATAGATGGCGTCCTTGTTCTTGAAGTGGAAATAGAGCGTGCCGTTTGAAAGCCGCGCTGCGCGGCAGATGTCGCGAATCGTGGTGCGCTGATACCCCTTGGTGAGAAAAAGCCTGCGCGCAGCGCGCAGTATCCGCTCGGCCCGGGGGCCTGCCTGCCGGTCATGCTGCACGGGTTTGGTCTGTTTCATTCAATGGTTCCGCACAAGAATGTAGAGCATTGCTCCAGAAAACAAGCACCATGTATAGAACATTGCTCTATGCAAGTCAAGGGTGTTCTGCCTGCCCCGGAACATCCTTCCGCTGTAGAGACCTGCGTGCAACCTGTCTACTCCAATTCCTGCCAGCATTACAAAATCAGCCGAAAATAAACTCCTCGACAGCTGCGGTAAAATTTGTCATAAGCGTCTTTGGCAAACACGTCACCCTGTGCCCGCTGTCTCCGGGTTATCCCGGCAGGAGTTGATGCTGCAGAAAGTACTGCTTTTTCTGTGCTGAGCTGATTTTTTAAGAGGTATTAATCTTTATCAGGCTATGCCATGAGCACGCGAAAAAAAATTGCCGTACTGACAAGCGGAGGAGATGCCCCGGGCATGAATGCTGCAGTGCGCGGTGTTGTCAGGGCTGCCCTGCAGGAAGGCTGGGCAGCCTATGGTATCCGCGACGCCTATCGAGGCCTTGTTGAGGGCGGTGCGCATCTGTTTCCCCTTGATGCAGGATCCGTTGGCGTTTCTTTTCGCGAGGGAGGTACGTTTCTCGGCTCGGCCCGCTTTACCGATATCGTGGGGACCAGCCAGCAGGCGCAGAATCTCAAGCTTGCGGCATTAACCACGCTCGGAGAGGCGGAAATTTCAGGGCTGGTGGTCATTGGCGGCGACGGGTCATTGACCGGAGCCCAGGAGCTGTTTGCTTTTCTGCAAGCACAGCGCCAGCGACTTCCAGAAAAAATCCGTGACATGCACCTTGCCATTGCAGGCATTCCCGGCAGCATCGATAATGACATTCCCTGCACGGACATGTCCATCGGGGTGGATACCACGCTCAATACCATTGTAGAATGCATTGACAAGCTGCGGGATACCGCCACCTCGCACAAGCGGGTCAGCATAGTCGAAGTCATGGGGCGCCTCCGGGGATATCTTGCCGTCATGAGCGGCCTGGCAACAGGTTCTGACCATATTTTTATCAGAGAGCATCCGGTCAGCCGGGAAGACCTTTTCGCGCTCCTCTCCACGCTGCAGGAAAGTTTTGACAACGGGCAGCAGGCCGGCATCATCATTCGTTCTGAAGGGGCCGTATTTTCAACGCCGTTCATCAAGGAAACCATTGCAACACTTTTGGAGCCCAGGCGCGATGTGCGCGAAACCATCCTGGGACATTTGCAGCGCGGCGGCTGCCCCACAGCTTTCGAGCGCGTACTGGCAATGCGTTTGGGAGTCAAGGCAGTGCAGCTTCTGAAGGCAGGCTTTCATGACCCCCTGTTTGTTTGCATGAGAGATAACCGAACTTCGTCAACCGCCATTGCTGAAGTGCTGGCCAAAAAAAACGCCCCGGCATTTCGTGACACACTCAGCCATAATGTAGAGGCATGCTACAACCTTGCGGCGCAGCTTGAAAAGCCGCCGGCACGGCTCCGGACACAAAAGCGGATTGCCATTCTTACGGATGGCAACAATGTATCGGGCATGAATATGGCGGTCCGGTCGGTTGCCCGCCTGGCCCTCAATGCAGGCCTGAACGCAACAGGCATCAAGGGCGGTTTTTGCGGCCTGCTGGAGGATGAAAAAAAAACAGTGCCGCTGCAGTGGGCAATGCTTGAAATGAAAAGCATCCTTCGGCGCCCGGGGTCGCTTTTGGGCGTCTCCGGAGAAAGAGTTCTGGACGATAAGCACCTCCTGACGCAGGCAGCAGCCGGTCTGGAGAAGTTGCAGGTTGAGGGCCTTATCACCGTGGGCAATCTGCGCTCCTACCAGCTGGCGTACCGGCTTGCGCACATGACCGGCATCCCTGTCGTGGGGATTCCCGCGGACGCAAACTGCAATCTTCCGGGCACAAACTGGGTCATTGGCATGGACTCGGCGCTCAATGATCTGACCCGCGAAATAGACAGGGCGGCAGACGCCGCTCATGTGCAAAACAAAATATTCATCATCCATTTAAAATGGCATTACTGTTACTGCCTTGTTCATCTTGCCGCGCTGGCGGGTGGCGCCGATCAGCTTATTATTGATATTCGGGAATCGGAAACGGAAGATTCCTCCTTTTTCCAGGCACAGGTTGAAGAAAAAATCAAAGGACTGCAAAAAATAATCTCACGGCGAAAGCTGGGCGCAACCGTGGTTTTTTTCTCCCGCTGCCCGGAAGCGGCCGCAAGCGGCCTTGCCTGCATAAAAAAAACCATCGCGGAGCAGGAAATCGGCCTGACGGCAACAGTGGTTCCTCTGGAAACATCCTATGGCGGCAGCATTCCAACCGCATTCGACAGGGTTCTGGCCAAACGTTTCGGCGCTCAAGCCTTTGCCGTGCTGCAGGAAAGGCTGAAGGGTTCCGGCACATCATTCCATATCGTCGGCATCAAGGGAAAGACTATTCTGGCGCATCCTTATAAAGAGCATATAGACGGGATCGACAACGGCTGCCCGCCTGAATTCGTCGCAGAGCTGCAAAACTGTTTTGCCCTTATGTCACAGATGAAGAGAGCTTAACACAGAGCACCAGGGGCTTTTTTTCAAATGATCAATGGCCTCAACGATGCACTGCGTTAAGGTAAAACTTTCAGCCGTGTGGGGTTAGCCCGCCATTAATGATTGCAAAATTATCGGCAGATGCCGCTATGCTGCATCTGCCCTCAGGGCCGAAAGCTCCGGACTGCGCACCACTGCGAGAGAACTCAACGTATGGCGCACGATTTAAAAAACTTTTTTAAATCGATCAACGAGATAAGCAGCCACGGCTTGTTATTATTTGTATCACTGCTTGGAGCTGTGGTTTTATTCTGCCTGCTCCCGGCCATTCTGCACCTGGCTATTATTCTTCTTGCAGCATTCTGTAAGTGATGCAACAGCTTTAAAAGCATCTTTTTTCGGTATGGCCTGGCATGAAAATTTCAAGTTTTTTCGTGGTTGTGTTGAAAGCCGTTGATTTACCAACCCACAATGCCGGCGGATTTTGCAGACCTTCGCCCGCTTGAGATGCAAATTTTTTGACACCGCAGGCCGGCATATCCTATACTGCATCCGGTAACCGCCGGGTACAATGGCGGGCGCAGGCCGCCCTGAGACCTGTTCCGGTTATTCCCTGGTATTTTCGATAAGGAGGTCATGCATGTATATCAACGGATCCTGGGTGGCAGCAACCGGCAACAGGACATTTGCTGTGTTCAATCCGGCAAACGGAGAAAAGATCGCGGCAGTGCCCGACGGCAGCCGCGACGATGCGGCGCAGGCCATAGCTGCCGCGGCTCAGGCATTTAAAACATGGAGGACGCAGACAGCCCATCAGCGCTCCGGCCTTCTCTATAAAGCCTGGGAGCTGATGCTCCAGCGCAGGGAGGACATCGCCCGAATGATGACCCTTGAGCAGGGCAAACCCCTGCGCGCTGCGCGCAATGAGGTGCAGTACGGCGCTGATTTTCTTCTGTGGTTTGCCGAAGAGGCAAAGCGGGTGTATGGCCAGACCATACCCGCCCCGCGGCCTGACCAGCGCTTTCTTGCGCTGCAGCAGCCGGTGGGCGTCGTGGCTGCCATCACCCCCTGGAACTATCCTGTTTCGATGATTACGCGCAAGGTCGCCCCTGCCCTTGCCGCTGGCTGCACCATCGTGCTGAAACCCTCGGAAGAGACCCCGCTGTGCGCCATTGAAATTTTCAAGGTGCTGCATGATGCCGGCCTTCCCGCAGGAGTGGCAAACCT
>JAFGCP010000385.1 GCA_016932595.1 Deltaproteobacteria bacterium | reverse complement strand
TTAATTTTACCAATACAGAAAAACCGCTCTTCGTTGCCGCCATGTTCAAGGTCCTCAAGAATGATGCGATGGGGATCGGCAAAAGCATATTGTGCCTCGTAAAACGAAACACCATGTTTCAGCCGGTTGGCAGCATCCTTTTTATCGTCCCATTCAAAATGAGGTGTTTCCATTATGCTAATGTACTACAAAAGACTACATTCGTCAAGGGTGGTGCAGGAGAACCAATGAGGTCATCCTCATATGAGGGTGAAACCCGGGGACGTCCATAAATAAATAAGGAGCTCTGTCTGGTAGCTAAACGAGTTGGACTTTTAATCTACGTTTGACTGAAGCGGGCATTCCGATAGAGCAGGGCCCTGGCAGCACACCCTGCATGCTGCTATCCCTTCGGGAAAGGATTTTCTTACAAGCCGGCATGACAAAATTATTATGAGGGGCGGCAGCCCCTCATTCCTGCCATCCTCGCGGCGCAGCAGTGCCGGCTCGCATATTCCGTTTGCCTTGACGTGCCTTTTGGGGTAAGCCTTGGGTAGCGCAAAGGATGAAGGGGGCGGTTATGAAAAAAGCACTCATAGTCATTGGCATTGTTGTGGTGCTGCTGGCCCTGGGGGCCGCAAAACTGTACCGGCAGATGCCCCAAAAGGGGCCGCCACTGATTGACCTGGGCGGAGGCATTCAGGGCGTTCTGTGCCGGTTTTCCTATGCCTGGATCGTGCCCTCGGACACGGGCGTGGTGCTGATCGATGCGGGGCTGGACGAGACAGCAGCCGACATACGCGCCGCCCTGCAGCGCCGGGGTTTGGGCCCCGAAGCGGTCAGGGCCATTCTTATCACCCACGGCCATGGCGACCATTTCGGCGGCGCTGCCGCCTTCCCCGACGCGCCCGCGTTTGCCCACCGCGCCGATATTCCCCTGATCAGGGGCGAGGTCAAACGCCCGGGGTTTATCGGCGCTATTTTCGGCAAAATTTCCTCCCGAAAAAAACCGCCCGCGCGCCTTGCGCCTCTTCCCGAGGGGGCTGAAATTGCAGTTGACGGCATTACCTTCCGCATCATCGGTCTGCCGGGCCACTCTCCGGGCAGCGTGGCCTATCTTTTGGGCGACGTGCTGTTCTCGGGAGATGCGCTCATGGGCAGGGGCGACAGCGTGATGCCGCCCACCTCCTTTACCAGCTCCGACCCGGACCAGGCCATGGCATCGCTGGAGAAGTTGCGCACGGTGCCCTTCCGGATCATTGCCAACGGGCATACCGGAGCGGTGTTTGAAGGGCATGCGAAGCTGGAGGCGTATCTGCGGAATCGGTAGCGGGCTGGTGAAAAAAGAAAAAAGGCTGCAGAGGACAAAAAGCAGCAGGCAGGGGGTGCACTGCCTGCCGAATCGAAAAATAAATATACCTACCTCTTCTTTGTTTGTTCAATAGAAGTGCAAATTTTTAAGGATGTAAGGGTTCATGTGAACCTTGAAACTGCATGCGTAAAACATAAATCTGTGCTTTCGTCAAAAGACAACCGTGCACTGTGTAATACCGCCTGGGGCGGAAACGGCCTCGCGGCTTGATTACAGCCGGACGGGCTCCTAAACTTCTCACACCTGTAGCCAGTTTCAGATATCCCCACCTTGTGCCGGCAGTAATCCCTGCGCATGGCTACAATGACTGGGGCTTAAAAATAAAATTTATTAAGGAAAAACAGTTGCTTTAACCTGCTTTTATGGGGTGCAGCTTAAACACTGCGAAGGCGGCAATGCTCTGCACATGAGCCTGCCGGTAGTCCTGTCGAGGCAACCAGCCTGCCCCTGCAAGAAAAGCCCCCCGGCCGGCCTTTGTTTTTAGCAGGAAATAATGTTATAAGAATAACATACAGCACCTGATGCAGTACTCGCAACCTCAATGCGGAGCAGGAACCGGTGGGAATTTCACGGCACAACATCCGGCTTGTATATGTGGTCGGCCTCATGGCGGGCATGCTTGTCACGGCGGGAGAGGCCCGGGGGCGGCGATTGCAGCTCGAGTCGCTGCGCGCTGAGGCGCTGGCGGGGCTGGTAATGGCCCACGGGGAACGCACCGGCAAAGCCTCTGCCATTGAGTCCATCCACGACCCCCATGTGCCTGCGAGGCCGGGCCCGTGGTTCGAGGGCTGGTATTTCAGGGTAAGCGATGCCGGCGGCAGCCGTTCCGTGGCCGTGATCGTTGCCTCGCATCTGCCCCGGGGCGAGACCTATGTGCCGGGGATGGTCCTGCCGGGCTATATCAATGTGCTGATCTGCGAAGGGGACGGGGCACCCACACTGTCCTTTACCGCGTATCCGCAGCAGACCCAATCGCTTGTGGCCGGCCGGCCCGTGAGCGCAACCCCCCGGCTCGCGCCTGCGCCTGATTTCGAGTGGGTTGCCGAGGGATTCGGCTCGGTGACTGAGGACAGCGTGAACCTGCAAATCCCGGGCGAGGTGGAGATCAGCATCCGGACGGAAAACCGGTTGCCCTGGGATGCGAAGCGCCCGGCGATGGGGCCGGAAGGCCTGTTGATGTTTTTACCGGTCCCGCTGCACTGGTATGTGCACAGCCTCGCCTCGGATGCCTCCTATAGCTACAGCCTGTCCGGCGCGGAACAGCAGGGCCCTGTCAGCGGTACCGGCTATGCCCATCTGGAGAAAAACTGGCAACGGGAGTTTCCCGCGGGCTGGGTTTGGGCCCAGGGCATCGCCGAAAACAACAGGGCGCAGTTTGTCATCAGCCAGGCCGACATTGCGCTCAAGGGCGGCGCCGGGTTTAGGCCCTGGATTTTGGGCTACCGGTCTGATGACCTGCACTGGGATTTCCGGTTTCATATTCCGGGAGCGACCCTTGCAACGGATCTGGACCCCTGCGCCGGCACGCTCCGCATGGAGGCGCGCGACCTTTTCCGCACCCTGACCGTCGAGGCCTTTGCCCCTCCCGGCTCCTTTGGCTCTGTTTCCATCCCCACCGCAGAGGGCTTTGTTGCCGAGTCCGGCGGGGAATCGTTTTCCGCCACTGTCGTTGTCTCTGCGTACTGGCATGTGCCGCTGCTGGGCAAACTGGGGCTTGCATGGCTTGCCGAACAACAGGTTTTTAACAATGCCGCGCTTGAATTCGGCAATGCCTATGCCTGCCAGGAGCAGTAGCAGCCAAAAAGCACGCGGTTATCGGGGACGGTTCGTTATCGGGGACTGTACTATTTAATGCAATAACCTACTCCAATGGGGGGGGCTGGGGGACGTCCCTGAACGCATGAATGTTTTTCCAGAAGGGCAGGGGCGTGTATATATTCATCTCTGTACATGGGCCTGGCTGCAGCCTGCCGTGGTGAGGCCCTGTGCTTTTCAGCGGCATTCAGCCTCAGCCTTATTCGTCCTTTTCCCCAACCAGCGGCGCAAGTGTTTCAAGCATCCAGCGCGTTGCAGCCCGCAGGGCCTGGCTGCTTTCCAGCGCGGAATCGATATGGCCGGCATTGCTGTAATACAGGCTGATGATTTTTCGACCCACTGCGTTCTGCGCCAGGCGCCTGTCCCGGAAATAACGAAGCTGCTCCAGCCCTGGATGTTTTTCTCCCAATACCTGTACTGCCAGGCAACGCTTGCGGGAAACAGTAATGGTTTTTTCATAGGTATTATCGCTTTCATCGCTTTCATCGATGGCACCGGTGCTGTCGACAATCAAAGAGATGGTATGGGAGCCGGCGCCGAGTCTTCCCAGGGCGTAGTCCTCGACTGAGTTGTAATATTGACTTTGCAGCGATTCTGCAGACCAGCTGGCAACCTGGGTATTATCAACCAGAAGGGAACAGGAGAAAGACGTAGTAATATTCTGCGCGCTGTTATTGGCAACGGCCCAGTCCATATAGATGATATCCCGGGGAGTCAGGTCGGGATCATCGGCGTTCGTGCCGGTGGCCGGGCCCAGCACGATGCTGTCTGACCAGCCTGGCGGCTGATAGGGCACCAGGTTCGGCGTCGTGGCGGGTATGGTGGTGGTCGAGACGGTGCCTGCCGGTACAGCGAGAAAAGCATTATAGGCATCTGCCCGCCCTGTGCCGAAAACCGTATCAAAGCCTGCCGCGCCCAGGTCAATCGCATTGTCAAGCAGATAGGTTGTAATTTCGTCGCGGCTCAGAGACGTATTTTTTCCCCAGAGCTGGGCGGCAATGGCCGCTATATGGGGGGCTGCTGCGCTGGTGCCGTAAAACGGGTTTGAAAAGCCCCCTGCGCCGGTTACGCTCACGCCGTCGATGCCGCAGATGTCGGGCTTTTGCACGGTATTGCCAAGGAGCGTTACCGGCCCCTGGGATGAGAAAGGTTCAATAGCATCATTGCCCGGATCATTGGCGGCAATGGCACCAGCGGCAATGGCGGCCGGCACTGCCGGGTGGCCGAAAATGGAGTCCTGAACCACGATATTATTTGTGTATACCCCGGCGCCACCCGACGGGTACACATACACCTCCATTATGGCTGATGTGCTGCCGGAATACCGCGCTATGGAAACCTGAACGTCAAATGTTGAGCCGGTTGTATTTGTATAGCTGATCCCTTCCAAGGGGTTGTGCGTTGCAGACTGGTCGTCGATGCTTTGTGCAAGATAGGCGCTGTCGGTCGTCTGGTTGGCCTGGTGGAGAAACAGGTCGAAGTCGCTGACGGCCGCGCCAAAGGCTTCGTTCCATTCCAGAACAACTATCATCGTAGAATTTGCCGGCATCTGTATATACATATTAGTGCCGGTGGTGGTATTGAAATTGTGCCAGTCAGGATAATAAGCATAATTTCGGGTCGTAAACCCCCCGTCAGAGGCTGTGTAGGTTTTTTGATGGTGCTTTGAGCCGGCATTGCCTGCAGAGGAAATATAGATACTATCATGAGCGGCAAGGACTGAGGCGACATGGCCGCCTACCGTCCCCTGTTCGAAAAAAGGTTCGGTCAGCCAGCCGATGTCATCCACGATCACCTGGCATCCGGCTGCCACAAGATCGTCTATGGCGCTGTTGAATGCCACGGTATTGGCGCTGCAGTCATGGAAGTAGAGCTGCGCCGAGGGCGCAAGATCATAGACGATCTCCAGCATGGCCGTGCCCTCGTCGCCGCCGACCGTGTCGCTCAGCACGGTCAGGCCGGCGCCGTCGGCGGGCAGGTCGCCGGTCGCCTGGGCAGCGCTTCTGGTGTTGACGCCGTCGGAGATGACGCCCACCTTTATCCCGGCGCCGCTGCCGCTGTCAAGAGCGCGGACCTGGTCGCAGCGGTGTATCGCGTCTCCCTCGGAGGTATTGACCTTGTTGACAAGCGGCGGCATGACCGACCTGATCGAGGCCACTTCCGCCTGGCCGGCAAGGGCTGCAAGGCGTGAAACCTCGACATAGGCCACGACTGTTTTGTTCTTCTGGTCTGTGTCGGTTATTTTCCACAAAAATTCGTACACAGCATGGATGGATGCATCCTGCTGCAGGTGCACATACACATAGACCACGTCGGCCGGAGCGGTTTCCACAGCATTCCCCACGCGGGCTTCAGAGCCCTCCTGAACGAGCTGTTTTAGCGCTTTCAGGTCGTCTTTCAGGTTCTGCAGCGTTTTACCCTGAGGAAGTAGTTCCGGCCTGATGAGCGTCAGAAGGTCCGTCGAGAGCTTTTTTTCTCCTGCGGTGCGAACTACTCTGTCAGCAGCAGGGGGCGGCTCCGGCACAGCCCCTGCCTGGGGAGCATACTGCTGCGTTACGGTTGTGGTTGGAGGGAACTCGCCCAGCCCCTTCTCCCCGTGATAAGCGGCCTGCGCACCAGCGGCCGGCAGGGTAAACAGAAAAAGCACATAAAGGGTTGTAAGCTGCAAAATTGATTTTTTCATACAATCACCCTCCCTGGCAAAGATTGTTAAACATAGCCTGTTTCACCAATAACCTGCCCAAGCAAAAGGGCGGATGTAGTGTTCACGTCACCGGTCCTGCTCTTCCGGGGGCAGGGCGGCCAAACCGTAAGAACCAGGCCCGGCCAACAGCCATTCCAGAAACCTGCAGCGCCTGATGGTAAAGCAGCCGCTGACAAGGGGCGCATCATCCAGATACGCCTGGATTCTGCCGCTGAGTGTTCCCACGCTCAGGTCGGCACGGTCGATACGGATCTCCCCGGAGACTGCAATGTCGCAGACCAGGGCATCGGCAGCGCAAAAGGACACCTGGGTTGCATCGAAAGGGCCGTTGAGCGGGTAGGCGCAGGGCAATGCCGGAACCGTAATCTGCAGGGTAGGTCCGCCGGTCGTGTAGGAGGAAAAGGAGCAGGGATTGCCCGCGGGTTCTTCACCCGAAAGGATTATGACAAAGCCGCTGCGGCCCCGTATGGCCAGGCCCGATTGGAGCGCCCAGGGCTGCCCGTATATTTCGCCCTGCAGGTACTGGTTCGTGCAGACCGGCCTGTCACAGCCGGCTGTCCAGAACGCAGGCCAACACAGATGCAGACAGAGGATGCACTTTTTTTTCACCCCGCCGGTAGCCAATCTGAACCCCTCCATCCGTTCATGGCAGGTTTGCCTTCCATGGTGACAGCAGGCAGGCGCCCCCGGGTAAGCGGTGGGCCTTCACCTCACCGGCAATGATCTGCCCGGCACAACTTTATTTTTCAGCACAAATTACTTTGCCACTGGTAATAGATTCCAGGGGTTTTTCTGCCGTGCCGCCTGAAATCCTTCGCACTTCATACTCATAGTTGCCTGCAGCGATAAAGCAAATGCTGGCTGTTGCTCCTTCGACAAGCGGGGTCGTTTCATAATAGCCCAGAAGATCTCCGTAAAAATTGGAGGGCGCAGAGCAGGCAAGGCCGATCTTGGTGATGAATTTTATGGTTGCCGGGCCGGGCCCCATATTCAGCCAGGCAACCGTCGTGCCGGGTTTAGCGGTTACGGTCACCGGGATTATAATATCGGGATTTCCTTTGAGAACAACAGGAACAATGCCCGTTGGCGAAACATCGGCCGCAAAGCTGTGGCTGCCGGCAAAGGCTAGAAACAAAACTGTAAAAATACCTACCATCCAAAATCTGCAACAGGAAATTTTTTTTATTTTCATGGGCCGGTCCTCCTTAAAAAAGATAAAGGATTAATGCTGCATACATTATTTTATAGGGTACTTTATTTTTTTTTTCAATATATGAGAAATTAAAATAATCGGCGGATTTTATTGTGCAGTGTTCAATGGAGCGACAGGGCGCGCAGGTATGATCGAGGCGATCTTGCGCTGTGCGTTTCAAAAGCGCCCGCAATGAACGGCCTGCCCGGCGCAACTGCAGGGCACAAAAAAAGCAACGGCTTGCTACTTGCGCGCATGAATGCCCTGCACTATATACTACAGGTATATCCTCGCTGCATTCTCACGACCAGAAGAGCCGGGCTGGAAACTCAGATCGGCTGGCGGTTATTTTCGCGAACGATAACACTCAATGGAAAGGAGGTTATGGTATCAACAAAAACTGTACTCAAATGTCAGGAGCATTAAAAAGGTAAAATGTATTTTTTATAAAAAGGAGCGTTTATATGAAAAAAAAATATTTTAATTATTTATTGCTCTCAGTCGTGTTCATGTTTGCAGCTGCCACAACCTGCGGGGCAGCAAGCCAGGATAAAAAAGATATAGTTGATACAGCTATTGCCGCAGGATCATTTGCTACCCTGGCCAAAGCATTAACAGCTGCCGGATTAGTCGACACACTGAAGAGCAAGGGCCCATTCACGGTTTTTGCCCCCACTGATGAGGCTTTTGCCAAATTACCTGCAGGAACTCTTGATGATTTGCTCAAACCGGAAAACAAAGAAAAGCTCAAGGGCATCCTTACCTATCATGTGGTTTCCGGTGAGGTGATGGCCAAAGATGTGATCAAAATGAAAACGGCCCAGACGGTCAATGGCCAGCTGCTAAAGATAACCGTTGCAGACGGAGCGGTTATGGTTGATAATGCCAAGGTAACCAAAACGGATATTAAATGCAGCAATGGCGTGATTCATGTTATCGACGCCGTCGTGCTGCCCAAGTAGGGCCGCATGCTAGGAGAAGGCTATCCATGCCTAATAAGCAGTATATCTGATGATGCCTCACGGGTCATTACATCAACGGCAGGGCCTGCAGCTGCCCTGCCGTTTAAGGGTTCTGTAAAAAAACCTGTTTTGATTGGCTCAGCGGAAGAAGCTCTCTGCGTGAGGCAGGAGGCCGTGCATATGCGCGTACATTTTGATGGCGGCCCGGGCGGTTTGCACCGGAAAAGCCCTTATCTCGCTGCTTTTTAAAACGAATTATCGGGGACTAGTTAATGCAATAGCGTCCTGCCGACTTAAACAAACAAGAGGTCGTCCATGAATAAATTAATAATCGGGGCTGGGCGACCCGGCTGAGTTCAAGCCGCAGCAGGCTGGCCTGGCCGCAGCAATAAAAAAGCCACCCGCAGACAGGTGGCTTTTTTAATTGAAAATTATTACTTGGTGGAGGCGCCGGGAGTCGAACCCGGGTCCGGAAATCTTCCACGAAGACATCTACATACTTATCTCCTGATTTGAATTTCATCCTTCAAGTCTCCCGGGAGCAGGATACTTCGAAAGACTATCTCAAGTGTTGGTTCGCCGCAAATCCCTTGAGCACAAACAAGCGGCTATCCCGCTATAATGACGTCGCCTGAAGCGCCGCAGGAGAGCACTTCAGGAAACGCTGGCTATGCAGCCAGAGCGTAGTTATAATCGTCTGCGATTATATGTTTTCTACCTTTTTAACGAGCCTGTAGAAACCTCGGTATGCAGCCTGCGCTTCAACCATCCCCGTCGAAGCCGTTTCGCCCCCGTTCTTTTTATTGCAAAGAACTTTTAAAACAGTATACAATATAGCACCACAACAGATGAAAAGCAACCACGGTGAACCGGGTACCGGTTTAATAGTAAGGAGAGCAGGATGGGAAAGAAAGTCGGCTGGGCATTTTTAATTATCATTCTTATTGCGCTTGCCATTGCAGGCTTTGTGTATCTTAAGGACAGGGCTGCCAGAAACGCCGCAGATGAAGCGGCCCTCAGGGAGCGCGAAGCCTGGCAGCATAAGAAACAGCTGCTTGAAAAGAAAATCGGCGGGCTGGAAAAAGATATCGACAAGCTGGGCAAGGAGCTGCTGCTTGCCGACCAGGCTCCGCCCGTTGCGCTTGAAAAACGCCAGCAGGTGTTTGGCGACAACGGCACCGGCCAGGAGCCTTCGCCGGACAGCGTGCA
This sequence comes from Deltaproteobacteria bacterium, assembly GCA_016932595.1. Lineage (GTDB taxonomy): Bacteria > Desulfobacterota > WTBG01 > CAIYCZ01 > CAIRTM01 > CAIWCT01. The sequence continues at coordinate 6,694 of JAFGCP010000385.1, read as the reverse complement.
CACACGGGTTATGAATTTTTTCAAATACATTGACCAGAAAGGCTATCTCACCGCCCGCGGCATACCCGGAACCGCCTATGAAAAATTCAGGAGCATCATGGACAGGCTGATGCAGGCAACACCGCTCATTTCCGGGGAATCGCAGGACATGCTGACGCTTTTAAAGAATATCACCTATCTGTTCGGCCTGCTTGGCAAGGCCGATACGCTGCTTGTGCGGGACATTATCAACGGCGAATCGGACATCATGGAGCCCACCATGAAGCTGTTCTATCAGTGGCTGAATCCTGCCATTGCCATGCAGGGTGCGGGGCGCATTACACTGCCGTTTGCAAAGCAGTATGAGTATGCCGCCTATCTTATGCAGACCATCGGCGGCAAGGCGTATCTGTTCCGGCGTGACTCGAAAACGCGGCTCCTGACCAGCTATTACTGCATTCTTATCATTGACCGCGCAAATCAGGAAACGCTCAATACCTATGGCCTGGATATACGGCCCATGGTCGGCAGCCTTATAACCGAGATGCAGAACTCAAAGGTTCTTATCGACAAGCAGGAATATCTCGCGGCGCTGAATATCATCAGGCAAAAATCAGACGGCATTAAAATAGATCGTCCCAAAATGGACGACCTGCAGCCCCCTGCGCAGCCATAGCGCCGGGCCCCGCAAACAGGGGGCGCCGCTTCCCTGTTTGTCCGGAGCCTTGTGCGCAGCAGAATAAAAAAAAGGCCGTACCGCGGGCAAGCGGCGCCGGCCTTTTTTTATTGCCCTATCAGGAATGCTACAGCTTCTCCAGCGCTTCTTCGGCTATTTCGCGCAAATCATCATCGGTGGCTGTCATGATGATGATATTGAGTTTGCTTTTAAGCCCTTCCTTCAGGTTCAGTTGCGCTTCGGGCTCAAGGGCAAGCAGTGCCTCGACCGCATCTCGTGCCACTTTGGTGTCTTCATAATCAAGCAGCAGAAACAGGGTGCTCCAGTCATCGGGCATACCGTATTCCTTGAGGTATTTCTTCACCGCAGGCCCGAATTTTTTCGTGCCTGCCCGTTCATGAACCTCTTTGAGCGCTGCGGCATGCTCTTTTGTGGCTTTTTTCCCCTTGAAGAGGTTCTCTATCTCCTTGAGGTACATTTTCTGAGCCCACTCTTTCCGGGGGGATTTGGGCCGCTGTTCGCCCGGTTCTCGAGAAGTATGGGCGCTGCCGTCACGCTGCCGGTCGATATCCCTCCAGCTGGGTTTTTCCCTGTCGTCATCATCATCGTCATATCCGGATGTCATGGTATGTCTCCTGTAATTGCTTGTTTGGTCATCTGTCCTTGAATGCAGGGGCTCTTTTCTGTACAAAGGCCAGCATGCCTTCCTTCTGATCTTCAGTAGCGAAGAGATCAGCAAAGGTATCGATTTCCAGTTTCAGCGCTTCGCGCAGGGGCATTTCGCAGCCTCGGCTGATGACGCGCTTTGCCTGAGTGATTGCAAGCCGGCCCCTGCGGCTGATTGTACCGGCCATGTCCAGGGTTACCGCCATCAGGGTTTCATGGGGTACGACGCGGTTGACCAGGCCAATGGCAAGCGCCCTTTCGGCATTGATATGCTCGCCGGTAAAAATCAGCTCCTTGGCCACGGCCGGTCCCACAAGCCGCGCGGTGCGCTGGGTTGCGCCCCAGCCGGGAATAACGCCCAGCATCGTCTCGGGCAGGCCGAAAACCGCCTTGTCCGAAGCGATGCGGATGTCGCAGCTGAGAGCCGCCTCAAGGCCTCCTCCGAGGGCAAAGCCGTTGATGGCAGCAATAGCGGGCTTGTCCATATCCTGTATGGCCGTGAACAGCCCGTGCCCGAGCTCTGAATACCGGCGGGCGGCATCAGGGGTTTTGCCAAGCATTTCCTGAATGTCCGCTCCTGCTGCGAAGGCGCGGCCCTCGCCTGTGAAAACAACCACCCGCACGGCCGGATCACCGTGCATCTCGCGCACTGCATCCAGAGTTTCTGCAATGGTTGCCGTATTGAGCGCATTGAGCACCTCGGGGCGGTTAAACGTGATCAGGCCGATACCATCCCCGGGGCTGCTTATTTTTATAGTAGCATAGTTTTGCATGTATCATCCTTTCTTAAAGCCGTATCCCTGACACGGGGAAGAAAGAAAGGGCGCTGGCGCCGCGCCCCTACCGGCGGGTCACAATAAGGCTGACAGCCTCTGCGCCGCCCAGGCACAGCGAAGCCATGCCCGTTGCAGCTCCGCGCTGCTTCATTGCATGCAGCAGCGTCACCAGCACCCGGGCGCCGCTTGCGCCGATGGGATGGCCGAGGGCAACAGCGCCGCCGTTTACATTCAGGCGGTCAAGGGGAATGCCCAGTTCGCGCGCAATGGCAATTGTTGAAGCTGCGAAGGCTTCATTGACTTCATGCAGGTCGATGGCATCTATTGACAAGCCCGCTTTTTTGAGAACCCTGGGTATTGATTTTATGGGGGTCATGAGCACATCCTCCAGCTCCATGCCCGCTGCGGCCTGCGCCCCGACAGTCGCCAGAGGCTGTATGCCCAGGCTTTGTGCTTTGTCTGCTGACATAATCACCAGCGCCGCTGCTCCGTCGCTGATTTTTGATGCATTGCCTGCCGTGATGCAGCCGTCTTTTTTGAAAGCAGGCCGGAGCTTATCGAGTGCATCCAGGGTAATGGGCCGGGGTGTTTCATCGATGCTGAAAAGCAGCGGCTCACCCTTTTTCTGCGGCACGGCAACGGGGACAATTTCCTCGGCAAAGCGGCCCTCTTTGACGCTTGCCAGCGCCTTCTGTACGGACCTGCAGGCGAATTCGTCCATGTCCTGGCGGGAAATGCCGTACTTTCGCGCGGAAATTTCCGCTGCTGCTCCCATGTGAAAATCGCTGATAATGTCCCAGATGCCGTCATGAATCATGCCGTCGATGACAGGCGCATTGTTCATGCGGTAGCCGAATCGGGCCTTGTCGAGATAGTAGGGCGCCCGGTTCATGCTTTCCATGCCGCCGGCCACGATAATATCGGCATCGCCGCTTGCAATCGCCTGGGCCGCCAGCATGACGGCCTTGAGGCCAGAGCCGCAGACCTTGTTGACGGTAATGGCGCCTGCTTCTACCGGCAGGCCGGCCTTGAGCATGGCCTGGCGCGCCGGATTCTGCCCCAGGCCCGCGGGCAGCACATTGCCCATGATGACTTCATCGACATCTGTTTTTTGAATGCCTGCCCGCCGAACTGCTTCGGCGATGACAACCGCCCCGAGTTCGGTGGCGGACACGTCGCGCAGCGTACCGTTAAAGTCGCCGATAGGCGTGCGTACAGCGCTTGCAATGACAATCTCTCGCATGCAAATAACTCCGCAAGGTTAAAATGGCATAGTTCGCCCTTTGTGTATGACAGGGCTTGTAAAGCGGGAATGAGTGATTTCAGGATGAGTGTTGAAATCTATCTGTTGTAGTAGCATAGTGTATTTTTCGTGTCAAGAAACTAAAATATTTCATTTGCCATGCGGTACTGCAGTTTAATTTTACAGAAAAACAGCAGCGCGCACCTCGATACACGTTTTGCCATACCTTTTTTTATTTGTTGAGGACAGGCAAGCGACTGTGTTAGTATATTTTTAATTCAAGCATCGAGGCGGCTGCTTGACATGTAGACGGTATATAAAGGACTGACTATGATTCCTTTAATGGCTGTAAACACCCGCGCTCTCCGGCAGTGCGTCAGAAGCCAGGTGTATTGTTCGCGCCCTCTGCGCAGCTCGGGAGCGCAGTGCCGATTGACGCGTATCCTGCTGGGCTTTGTGTGCTTATCGATGGCCTGTGCCTGTTCAGCCATGCTTTTTCTTGCCCCGGCCCATGCAGAGGCAGTTGGGACTGATATTATCATAGAAAAAAATCTCTTCAGCCCTGATCGAAAAAAATGGGTCTCTGCGCCTGCGTCAGATAAAAAGTCCGCTGACAAACTTGCAAAAAAGGAAATCAATGACCTCATGCTCATGGGAACGGCCATACGCGGCAAGGAACGCTATGCAGTGCTGCACGCAAAAAAAGATGCCGGCGCGGCCGCCTTAAAACCCTGGATGAAGGGCGACTATGTTCAGGGTTATCTGCTGAAGGAAATTGAGGAAAAGATGGTTGTTCTGCAGGATGAAGCGGAGAATAAAGAGTATATACTGTATCTGAATGATGAAAAAAAAGAACGCGTTGCCGAGAAAACCGCTGTAAAGACCGAGCCGGCCATGCCGGCTGTTACTGATATGAGAGGACAGCCGCCCTCGAAAAGAAGAAGCGCCAGAAGAACTACCCGGCGGCCGCTCAATCAGGATAATATGTCCAGCGCCGGCAGGGGCGCGTTTGGCAGAGCTGTACAAAGGGGAGGCGGCGTTGGAGGTGCGGGCTCGTTTTCATCGGAGACATCCGGCCCTGGCATTCAGCCTTCTGAGGGGAATGACACACAGGGAAATTGATTTTCTGATTTTTTTACTGTTTGTGCCTGCCGGTATACTCTGCGGTGCCGCTGTCCGAAAAAAAAGCCGCCTGCTTCCTGACGCACGGGCGAAGACTCCGCTGCTCCATTGATTAACTGATGATTCCCATTGGCCTTTATATGAACGCGATGCATGATTTATGAACGGGTGAGAGATGACTGCTCGAATAGAAGTCGGGTTTAAGCCCGAAGTCAGAGATGCGCACGGGTGCAAAGTGCGGCAGCGGATACATGATGAGCTGGGCCTTGATGTGCGCGAGGTCGCAACCAGAGATGTGTATACTGTTGATATGGCTGTTTCTCAGGATGAGGCCCTGCTTCTTGCAGCCGGGCCCTACTGTGATGCTGTTACCCAGATGTATGCGGTTAATGCCTCCCTTGCCGCTGATTTTGACTGGATAGCGGAAGTCGGCTACAAACCGGGCGTGACGGACAATGCGGGCCGCACAGCCCTTGAAACAGCAGCGCTGTGTCTCGGCAGGCATCCGGCACCCGGCGAAAAAGTCTATACCTCCCGGCAGTATCTGTTCAGGGGCGATCTTTCCCGCCAGGATGTGGAGCTTGTCGTCACGCAGCTGCTTGCCAATGAGCTCATACAGCGGCATGTTTTTGCCTCGCGCGCAGAGTTTGATCGGGCCGGCGGCCTGAGGCTGGCGGCGCCGCGCGTGACCGAAAGTGAAAAAGCTGCGGTGGAAGAGATCGACATTCAGCTCGGCGATGACGCCCTCGTGCAGCTCAGCCGTGAGCGGCTGCTGGCTTTGAGCCTTGATGAAATGCGCACCATTAAAGACTATTTCGGCAGGGCGGATGTGCAGGCGGTTCGCGCACGGTTCGGCCTGGGGCCTGCGGCCACCGATGCCGAAATCGAAGCCCTCGGCCAGACATGGTCCGAGCACTGCAAGCATAAGATATTTAATGCCGTTATCGACTATACGGATGAAAACGGCAGGCGGGAGACGATACGAAGCCTTTTTTCAACCTGCATAAAAGGCTCGACGCAGGCTATCCGGGACCGGCTCGGCAGCCGGGACTGGTGCGTTTCGGTTTTCAAGGACAATGCCGGCGTCATTACCTGGGATGACTCGTATAATCTCGTCTATAAGGTTGAAACGCACAACAGCCCCTCCGCCCTCGACCCTTACGGCGGCGCGCTGACCGGTATCGTGGGCGTCAACCGCGATACCATCGGTACCGGCATGGCGGCAAAACTTATTTTCAATACCGATGTGTTCTGCTTTGCCTCGCCGTTTCATTCACAAGAGCTGCCCCCGCGCATTCTGCATCCGCGGCGCATTCTTGAAGGCGTCCGTGAAGGCGTCGAGCACGGCGGCAATAAAAGCGGCATTCCCACGGTCAACGGCAGCATTGTTTTTGATGAACGGTTTCTCGGCAAGCCCCTTGTGTATTGCGGCACGGGCGGCATCATGCCCCGGCAGGTTCTCGGTGAACCCTCCGAGGTGAAGCTTGTAGAGCCGGGAGATGTGATCGTCATGGCCGGCGGCCGCATCGGCAAAGACGGCATACACGGCGCAACATTCTCCTCCGAAGAGCTGCATGAGGGCTCGCCGGTGACAGCCGTTCAGATCGGCGATCCGATAACGCAGAAGCGGATGTACGATTTTATACTTGAGGCGCGCGATCAGGGCATGTACCGCTGCATTACCGATAACGGGGCGGGCGGACTGTCTTCATCGGTTGGCGAAATGGCCCAGTTCAGCGGAGGCTGCGATCTGGATCTTAAAAAGGCGCCGCTGAAATACAGCGGGCTGCAGCCCTGGGAGATTCTGGTGTCCGAATCCCAGGAGCGCATGACTTTTGCCGTAGCACCCGAGAAGCTGGACGCCTTTTTACATCTTGCCTCGGTTATGGGTGTTGAGGCCATGGCCCTGGGCAGATTCACCGACAGCGGCCTGTTTCTGATCCGCTACGGCGAAACAGCCGTTGCCTGCCTGGATATGGCTTTCCTTCATGAAGGCCTGCCGCCAATGCAGCTGAAGGCGGCCTGGTCGCCCCCGCAGCATGAGGAGCCCTCATGTGCCGAGCCTGTCGATCTTACGGCCTCGCTTTTGCGGCTGCTTGCGCGCCTGAATATCTGCAGCAAGGAGATGGTGGTGCGGCAGTATGACCACGAGGTGCAGGGCGGCAGCGTCGTGAAGCCGCTGGTCGGCGTCGAGCGCGATGGACCGAGCGACGCGGCGGTGCTGCGGCCGGT
>JAFGCP010000384.1 GCA_016932595.1 Deltaproteobacteria bacterium | reverse complement strand
TTGCCTGGGACAATGCCACCTATGCCACGAAATACTGGCTGTATGTCGGCAGCTCGCAGGGCGCCTATGATTACTACAGTGGCGGCACGACTGGCCTGAGCGCATGCATATCTGGCCTGCCCAGCGCCTCCACGGTGTATGTACGTCTGTATACGATTTCCGGTCTGTTTACGAGCTATGTTGATTCCTTTTACCAGACTCCGTAAGTAAACCGGAAGTAGTGTAGTGGTATTTCCCCCGGGGCAGTAATGCCCCGGGGTTTTTTATGCGGCTTATGCTTTCTACCTCAATCAGGGCCTCATTTTCCGAAGCTTGCTTTGCGAGCATCCGACCCCGGCGCCGCGCTTCGGGGTAGGTCATGAAAGAAATGTGCGCAGAGCGCCGGAGGACCCCTCATCGCGAGGCCCGCAGGGCCGTGGCGTTCTCATGTAAATCAGAAAGCGGGATTGCCTCATCCCGCCAAAGCGGGATTCGCGATGACAAATATTGAAAGTCTTCGCACAAGCAAGTTTCTCAGGAGAAAACATGATGCAAAGATGCCAGGTGACATGGAGCCGTCGCCCCGGGCGAAGCGGGAAGGAATTTTTGCTGGACAGTTTGAATTTTTTTGTTTTTGCTCAACATGACGGCAGCTGAAAGTTATGCCCCGCGGCATGCTTCGGGGATGCTTCTTAAATTCTCCAGGCTTCTTTGTTGCGTTACGGATACCTGCCGAAAAGAGTTTCCATGGTAAGGTAAAATGGCGATATTGCATCTGGGGGTGTCCGGTCGCCTTAAGCCGCCAGTACGCCTCGGTGGATAAAATAAATCTTCTGAATTTTTGATTTTTTTAAAAAAAGTCCTCGTAAAACACAGTGAAATTTTTGTAATAACTTGCTACTCAAGCAAAAAAGCTTTAATATCAAAAATTAAAATAAACGTCCATAAATACTGCGCACAGTGTGAATAAAACACTGCCTGGTGAATCCGAACGACCTTGTTTTGTGACTCACGGGGCGGAGCTGTATCTGCGAAAAGATGAGGGCTGTGGGCATGCCAGGAAAGATGTATGCGAGACGATCGAAGAGCGTGAGCGTTTTACCAGGTGTTCTGGTGATTTTCCGGGTGGTGCTTGCCCGCAAAAGCTGCTTCAGGCATGGCTCATAGTATGCTTTTTGCTCTGCGGAAAATTATTGCCCGGCGGATACCGGCGGGAAGCTTTCTGCGGCATGCGCTCGCGGTCAGCTCGGGTGTCACCTTCGGTCAGGCGATTCTATTTCTCGCCACTCCGGTCATTACCCGTCTTTATTCGCCGTTTGAGATGGGCACCCTGGCGACCCTGACGTCGCTTGCCGCATTGATTCTGCCGTTTGCCACCCTGCGTTTTGATGTCGCCATCGGCATTGCCCGCGATGATGCGGAAGCCGAGAATCTTACGGCTCTGACCCTCTCATGCACAGCCGGAATTGCCGGCGTGCTGGCCCTTCTTGTTGCGGCTGTGCCGGGCTCATGGTGGATTGAACGGGGCATGGCTGCCAGCGCGGTCGAGCTGCGCTGGGCGCTTCCCTTGCTGGTTGCAGCAGCCAGCCTCGATACCGTGATGCAGCGCTTCGGCACCTACCGGCAGGCATACAAGGCGCTTGCCGTTGCCTCGGTTACGAGAGCCGTGGGCGCAAGCGTGGTCAAAATAGGCGCCGGCCTGGCGCAGGCCGGTGTGCTGGGATTGCTGGCGGGCGACCTGTGCCGGCAGCTTTTGGGAACCGGCACCATAGCGCGCGTATCCGGTCTTTCCGTGCGAAGCGTCCTCAGCCGCCTGCGCTGGCAAGAGCTTCTGGCGACAGCCCGGATGCACCGCCGCTACCCCATGTATACGCTTTGGGGGTCGTTTCTCAACATTGCCGGATTGCAGGCTCCCGTGCAGATTCTATCCTGGCGCTATTCTCCCGCGGAATCAGGCCTGTATTCGCTCGGGCTGGGGGCGATTCAGGCGCCCATCGGCCTCATATCCGCAGGCATCTCAAATGCCTTTATCAGCCGCATCCGTAAGGGAGAACAAGCCGGCCGGCTGCCCGACATGGTTACTTCCATGGTGCAGGCCCTGGCGGGAATCGGGGCGCCCTGGTTTGCGCTGTGCTGCGCATGGGGGCCCGACATGGTAGCCCTTGTATTCGGCGGCCGCTGGCGCGAGGGGGGCATGTATCTGGCCTTTTTAGCACCCTGGCTGTATATTATGTTTGTGTTTGCATCATGCAGCATGGTTTTAAACGCCCGCGACATGCAGGGCAAGGATTTCGGCTGGCAGCTTGCCCTGACGTCGGGCCGCATCGGCGCGCTGTGCGTTGCAGGGGCCTTCCTGTCGGCGCGCTGGGCCGTGGCAGCCTTTGCCCTGGTAAGCTTTATTATGTTAGGCTGCTACCAGATCTGGGTGCTGCGAATCATAGGCGTGTCGCTTCGCACGACATTTGCCTACGCTTTGAGAGAGCTGAGCATGTACCTGTTGCCGGTTTTTGCAATTGTACTGTTAGTCTGGCGCGATGCGCTCAGCGTACCCCTTGGGTTCGGACTGAGTCTTGCAGTAGTTGCCGCAATCGTTGCTGTGCGCTTTCGAGCCAACCCTGTTTTCCGGTTTTTTTCATAAAGCACGCGGCCTGCTTGTTTTTTTATTAACGGTCTCAAAATAGTATTCACGTCGGAGCATGTTCTGCGTAGGCCGGGACTAAGAACCTGGGCCGTGCAGTGCGTGCTTTGTGCCGGACACGCTTCGCTTAGTCCGGCCTGCGATTCCCGCAATGCGTCAGGTTCGTGTCCGGCTTTTGATGCATTATGTGAACACTATTATGAGACGATTAACAAAATAATTCACGAAACGGGATTATGAAGTTATCGATACTTATACAGGTTAGGGGCGTTGCCTTTCGGGGTCTTTCCTGCGGCACGCGGCCGGAAGCATGAGCTTTATACTTGTCCGGCAGCAGGGATTTGCATGGCATCACCGGGGCGGCGCCCATGTGAAGGGCTATCTGTTTGATGGCGCCGAAACGTTTCGGCGTGATGCGGCAGCTGCCGACTATTTTGCGACCGTGACCAATGCCGGTAATTTTTGCGATAGACTTTGTGAAGCTAACGGATGCTTTGCCGCTATTGTTGAGACTGATCAGCATATACTGGCAGCTGTTGATCGGGTCCGCAGCCTGCCCCTTTTTTATGCCCTGAACGGCCCGGACCTTATCCTTGGCGATGATGTTGGCGAAATGCAGAAGCGTATAGGTGAATGCGCAATAGATCCTGTCGCCCGCGAGGAGTTTCTGCGCATCGGCTATACCATCGGGCCCGGCACGCTTGATTCCCGGATCAGTCAGATCGAGGCCGGCGATATGCTGATCTTTGACAAGGCAGGCGGGCGCGTGAAAGTTAAAACCTGGTTCAGCCATGTGCATGAGGAATTTTCAGACAAAACAGAGGAAGCCCTCCTGGATGAATTCGACAACATAACCTCCCGCTGGGCGCGGCGCTTAATAGAATCCGCCAGGGGGCGTACCATCATTGTCCCCCTGAGCGGCGGGTACGACTCTCGGTCCATCGTGTGCGCGCTGAAGCGCGAGGGCTATAAGCAGGTTATTTGCTATAGCTACGGAGTGCCCGCCAGCTATGAGCATCAGATAGCGCAACAGGTGGCGGCGCAGCTTGATTACCCCATCCACATTATCGACTACAGCGGTCATGCCTGGCGCGCGATGCTTGAGTCCCCGCGCTTTGTCGAATTTTGCCGGTTTATGTGGCAGCAGTGTACGGTTCCGTGCGCGCAGGAGCTGCTGGCCTTTTATAACCTGGCCAGAGCAAGCGCCATTCCGTCCGATGCGATTATCGTTCCAGGCTATGGCGGCGACTGGCTGGCCGGAAGCAGGCTCCCGGCCGGCAGGCTCCTGGCCGGGCAGCAGGAAAAACTGCTGGTCGAGGGTATTGATCAATATATACTTCGCAGCTATTTTTCCCTGCTTGCTTCAGCAATACCCGCCGATAAGGAGCCTGCCATGCTCGGCCGGATACATGCGTTTACGTCGGGCTTCAGGTCGGACGACATACGACATTTTTGCAGCGTGCTTGAGGCCTGGATTACCCGGCACCGGGTGGCGAAATTTCTTGTAAACACGGTTCGCACCTTCGAGTTTTTCGGGCATGAATGGCGGCTGCCCTTTTTTGACAACGAATTGATCGATGGCTGGTTTGGGCTTCCTTTGCAGCACCGCATTAACAAGGTGCTGTATCAGCGGTATGTGTTTGAGCGCCTTTTTAAACCCATGAACGTTCCCTTTCAAAAACCGAAGTCGCCCGTAGGTCTCGATCAGGTGGTGAGGCAATGGCTGCCTGCGGCGCTTATTCCGTCTGTGAAGCGTCTTTATAAGGTGCTGTTGAAGCGGCCTGTCAATAGCATAAGGACGAAACCGATGGATATTGATGGTTTTGATGCGGTTACTGAAATGCTTTTGAAACAAATGGGACCGGGGTGGTGCGCGGATGATTTTGGTAATGTGAACGGTGTCGTAGCCATGTGGTGGCTCCTGCGCAACAATTTGACCATGCATGTTTAAACAGTTGTTAAGCGGATTAGGGGCAATGTGAGAGAAAACGTGAATGAAAAAAAAAGGATATGGCGCGGCCGAAAAAAACATTGTTTTGCTTTTAACGTCGGCTTGCTAAGCCGCAGCCATGATATTTTGATTAAATATTAGGGGCAAAAACACACCAGGGATAAATTGCGCGTATTTATAAACTAAATAAATTGGCAGTAATTTTTTCAATATAAAAAAATTGGCTCTTCCGGGTTTTTGTCCCGCTGAAATCGACGTTCGTATCGATACGATTCGACTAATCGTTGTGTGAAACTTGACACGTTTTATACTGTTGCCGGTGACGGTATACCGTGCACAGCGTTAAACCCACAAAGGCGTAGCCCCCTTTTACGAAAGGGGGCTGGGGGATTTTGGCATGCTTTTAAAATCCCCCTGTATCCCCCTTTTTCAAAGGGGTATGAGATGGGCAGACGCTTCTGCCAAAATGCATACCGTGCTATTGAAGAACAATTTTCCCAAATGTCTGGTGCAAAATATCAGAAGAGCCAAAAAATTAAAATTTATCTTGAAACTGATGGCCAGAAATATTTTCTGGCGGGTGCTCTAAAAATTTTTTAAGAGTCCCGTCTAAGGATTTATTCATGAAAAGATATTTAAAAAAAACAAAGCTATGGCGGTCTGTTGGGGAATACCTCAGAATCCCCCTTCGGCAGAGACTGCTAAACTGGTTCGTGCACAGAATTATATTTCGCACCAAGCACCTTAGGTTTAGTTTGCATTTTGCCTCACGAGTAACCCACGCCGACAAGTTAGTTTTGGGTAAATTTGCAGCCTTTTGCCTGGCCCAGTACGGGGGATGCTATCTCGGTTGCCTCAATGGGCTGATAATCGGCGAGGGAACCGGGATCGCTGCAGGCGTGAAAATCATGACTTCCAATCATCCTATTGATGAGCACGGTATAAATTGGAGTCAGTATATAAAGGCACCGCCTGTACGAATTGGGGACAACTGCTGGCTGTCATCAAACGTAGTTATTTTACCTGGAGTAGAGTTAGGGGATAATGTTATTGTGGCTGCCGGAGCGGTAGTAACCAAATCCTTTCCTTCAAATTGTGTTATTGCCGGCGTCCCAGCTAAGATCATCAAGCAAAAACTGTAAGGTAAAGGGGGCTTGCTTCTCAAAAAGCACTCTGCATACGCTTTTGCCTGCTCCCTGAGATTAAAAAATATAATGGTGCGGCACTCTGTTTTCGCACAATACCGTGCTGAGCAAGCAGGCCGCTGCAAGCGGGAGCTATCAGCGCAGGCTGTATCGTGACGTGCTTGACTATGTGAGGGAATGCTCATGAAAATAGTGACGATTGTCGGGGCGCGGCCGCAGTTCGTGAAAGCGGCCATGGTCAGCCGGGCCATACTCCGCCACAATGACGCGGTTGGCAGTCGGCGGTCAGCAGTCGGCGATCAATTCGCTCACAACAATCAACGGTCAACAATCAACGACCAACAGCCGGCGTTCAGCGAAATCATCGTTCACACGGGCCAGCATTATGACGACAACATGAGCCGGATCTTTTTCGACCAGATGCATATCCCCCGGCCGAAGTACAATCTCGCCGTCGGCTCGGGCCGCCACGGCGAAACCACGGGCAGGATGCTGGCGGCTATCGAGGCCGTGCTTTTGGATGAATCTCCCGACTGGGTGCTGGTCTATGGCGATACAAATTCAACGCTGGCAGGGGCTTTAGCTGCCGCGAAGCTGCATGTTCCCATTGCCCACGTGGAGGCCGGTCTGCGCTCATTTAACATGCTTATGCCCGAAGAGGTGAACCGCGTGCTGACCGACCATGTATCGCGGCTGCTTTTATGCCCGACGCGCGCCGCGGTAGAAAATCTTCGGCGCGAGGGCATCACGCGCGGGGTCGAGCACATGGGCGATGTCATGTATGACGCAGCGCTGACGTTTGGCGAGCTTGCGGAGGCCCAGTCCACCATAATGAGCGACCTCGGGCTGCATCCCAAAACATACTGCCTTGCAACGGTGCACCGGGCTGAAAACACCGATGACCCGAAGCGCCTGCAGGAAATACTGACGGCGTTCAGGAAGATAGCCTCGCCTGAGCTGGTGCTGGTGCTGCCCCTGCATCCGCGAACACGCGGCTGCATCGACCGGCAGGGATTGACCCCACTTTTTGCCGAAAACCGGTTCATCCGGTATATGGAGCCGATATCGTTTATGGATATGGTTTTACTTGAAAAACATGCCAAACTTATCCTGACCGACTCCGGGGGCGTTCAGAAGGAAGCCTATTTTCACGGGGTGCCGTGCGTCACCCTCAGGGACGAGACGGAATGGGTCGAAACGGTTGAAGCGGGGTGGAATATCGTTGCCGGAGCGTCATGCTATGCCATTGTGCAGGCCGTTGCCGCAAGCGGCACGGGAAGGCTCATACCGGACTATGGGAGCGGTAACGCCGCCGCAGCTGTCGTTGCCGGGCTGCTGGCTGTCGCTGATAAACGTGCTTTTGAATGCGGCGCACTGGATTCTGCGCCATGAAATATCGAGTGCTTGCGCTGCGAACGAATGCCTATCCTAACGCTGCGACAGCGACCCGCAGGTTCGAGTCGTTTTGCCATTATCTTTATGAGAACGGATTTGATGTAACCGTGCTTGCGCTCACGCCCACGGATGCATGCATGGCAGGGAAGCGGCACCTCAACCCTGCCTGCCGGTTCGAGGTTATCCGGGTTCCGGAACCTCCAAGCCGGCACCCGTTTATCGGGTTGGTGGAGCGGCAGATGGCAAGGAGATTTTTTCCCGCCATGCATGACAGCGCTGCCGCGAACCGGGCCGTTTCCCGTGCTGCTTTCCGCCTGCTTTCGGAGCGGCATTTTGACTGCATGCTGACCACGTATCCGCCCATGGGCTCCCTGCTGCTGGCCGACAGGCTCTCGCAAAAGTTTAACCTGCCATGGATCGCCGATCTGCGCGATATCCCCGATGAGTTCGACAGTAGCCGGCGGGAATGGATAACCCGCAGGACAGCGCGGATGCTCGGCAAGGCCTGCGCGAGCGCAGCTCATATCTTAACGGTTTCGGAGCCTCTCGGGCGGCGACTGAAAAGCCATTATGCGCTGCAAGCGCCGATCAGTATTGTGTATAATGGTTTTGAAGATGATCTGTTTGCTCAGCAGGAGCTACCCGCAACGGATAAGTTTTTTCGAATCACCTACTGCGGTAATTTCGGCTCGGGCCGGGATCCCCTGATGCTTTTTGATGCACTGGATATGCTGGCCTCGCAGGGCGAGAGCATGCAGGGGGTTGAAGTTCATTTTTACGGAACGCGCAATAAGGATATCCTGCGCGCGACGCGGCGCTGGAAGGGCATGCTGCAGTGTCATGGCGTTGTGCCGCATGCTGAAGCGCTTGCCGCCCAAATGCAGTCGGCAATTCTTCTCAGCCTTTCGTCGCCTTCCTGCCAGGGGATTTTGACATCGAAAATATTTGAATATGCCATGATAGGCCGGCCTGTCTTGAGCATTCCCCCTGACGATGATGTGCTTGACGATTTTATTCAAAAAGCCCGGATCGGACATGTCGGCAGATCAGTCGAGGATGTCGCCGCTTTTATAAAGAACCACCTTGCGTTCTGGCGTGCAACAGGGATGCTGCCGCGATCCTGTCCGGATAAAACGTATATCGGGCAGTTTTCGCGAAGCTCTCAAGCGGGGAAAGTCAATGATGCTATTCGGCAGGTCCTGCGGCGCAGCTGTTAATCGTCTCATAATAATAACCACCTGAAGGCAGTTTTTTTGCAGGTTGGGTTAAGCCCGAAGAGGATTGTTGGGTTTCGTTCCTCAACCCAGCCTACCGGGAAATGCCTGCGTATGAGGCTACACGTGCTCAAGGGCGAACCCAACATTGCAGCACCCCGTGATATTCGATGTGAATATTATTTTGATATCGTTAATAGGGCCGGTTCGGGGAAGCGGCCGCACCATACTGCTGCCGGCAGCCGGTATTTCCATGCGGCAGCGGAAAGTATGCGGACATGAGTGATATGAGCGATATTTCAGTGACCATTGGCGGTGATTTCTGCCCCGAGGGCAGGCCCCAGGCCGCTTTGCTCGACGGCAGCTTGAGCCCGGATGCCATTGTCGGCTTCGTGCGGCCGCTTTTTACCGGCAGCGACATCGGTATGGTTAATCTTGAATGTCCCCTGAGCGGTCGGGGGTCGCCCATATTGAAAGCGGGGCGCGCTATCCGCGCCCGGCCGGAGACGGTTGGGATTCTAAAGCATCTCGG
>JAFGCP010000383.1 GCA_016932595.1 Deltaproteobacteria bacterium | reverse complement strand
AACAAAATGCAGCATAGGTATAGGGAGGCGCTTTAAAATGCATAAGAAACTAAATCATCTAAAATTCTATTTGAAATTTTTTAATTTACTACTCTCCGTGATGACCATTTTATTTATTTCATTTGAACAGAGTTATGCCGCCGGCGATACAGTAATCGTTTATTATTCAAGAACAGGCAAGAGCGAAGTGGTGGCAAAAGCAATAGCAGACACTATGAGCGCGGATATTATTCAAATCAATGATACCAGGGGAAGAACCGGAATCTGTGGGTTCATTCTTGCTGCCTATGATTCTCAGATGGAACATTACACGCAAATTGAGCCTGCGGCAATTGATTTTTCCAAGTACAAAAATGTTTATCTTGTTTCGCCTATATGGAACTGGAAGATCAGCGTGCCCATTCGTACGCTGCTGCATACGGCAAATTTCCAGGGCATAAAAATGGCGATGGTAACGACGGCAAATATCGATATTAAGAAATACGAAAATTTCGGAGATGAGGCCCCGTTCATTAAAAAGTTTTTAAGAGATTATTTAAGGGACAATAGACAAGGAATGCTGAACCTAGCAAAAAGCTCGAAGGCCGATATTATAGGGCATTTTCATATTGCCACAGAAGGGCTTTCAGGTGAACAGATTGAGGCTGCTACAGCCGCCAAAATGACAAAATCTCTAGCAGCAATTTCCTGTAGGTCCATGACAGAACGTCAATAAACAGCTGGCTTAGGGAGTGATCGTGCGATACGTGAGGATGTTTTTTCTGGTCGCACAATAAATTTTTTCTTCTGAATAAGCAGGGAGAACAGCCATGAGAACCGAAGTTACAACGAAACAGGAACTGATAAACGCAATTTTAAACAATGTCGGCACTATTCACATTGCCGAAGCAGGGCTTGCGGCGGATTTACTCTCGCGGCAGAAAAAGAACGGCTGTATTTCATATGCCATGCGAATGAATGGCTATAGGCAGAATTGCAAACGGGCTCTTGGCGTATTTGATGTCAGCCTTGTCAAGGCGGCGCAACAGGCGACGTAGGCAACCGTTTTCTTGCGCTGGCCTGTTGTATGAGCAACAGGTCTTGCGTCCAACCGCCTCCTGCCGGTGTGAACGGCAGCAGGAGCGGTTGTATCCATTTTTTCCTTTTTAACAGAAACAGCCGCCCCTGAGCAAGGGCGGCTGTTTCTGTAGGTGTAACATCTGGAAGCAATGAAAGTATACTAAAGGCAGGGAAATGGGTCAAGCAAAAGAATACATTTTAAAGTATAATTCTTTAAAGATACATTTCCCTTAGTAACCCATTCCGGGCGGCTGGCACAGAAGGGGTGGTGATACCGAGGGCCAGATGCGCGGTTTTTATGACATGGCTTTAAAAAATTTGCTGAACGTTTCTTTCCCGAAGGCGCTTAATAGAACCTTGCCCATCCTGTCGGTGTTTTTCATGCCGGCATACTGTGCCTGTATTCGTGACTGCTGCAGTTCCTTGAAATCTCCGGCAACAGGCGCTGCTTCTGTGTGCATTTTCGCCCAAAGGTTTATATATTCCGATGCAAGATCAAATACTGTCTGGACCTTATCTACAGTAGTTATCGCTGTGATAAAAAGTGGCGAAATATACGTCCTGACCCAGGTCGTCATTTCTGAAAGAGGAATTATTTTAAAATCGGGATGCAGTGAAAATTTAGCATACATATCCTGGATGGGCTCAATGTATTTCGCCACAAAATTATAGTCCCGGACGAGATCAAAGCCGAATGAAAAATCAGTATCAAAATAATAGGCGCCATCTTTCATGATAACCGAATTAATGCCAAATACCGGCAGCTTGTAAGTAAAATCCGGGCGGATTTGAAAAATTTCCGCACCCACTGACGGGCGGTTTTCATGGTGCGGAACAGGCGCGCCTTCTCCGAGTTTAAAATCAACCATAACAACGCGATTTATTTTATCCCCCTTATATATTTTTAATCCTCCCCCGTCCTCACCGCTGAGGAGCTTAACCTGCTCCAGGTCATCAAATCCCGGTATTCTGTCAAGAGGTAATTTCTGTGACAGTATTTCAAAACACGCTTCAGGCAGGGATTTTCTGCTCATAGCGCAACTCCTTTTATTGGCTGAAGGTTATAAAGAGTAGTCATGAAAGTTTAGATCACTTTGACCTTACAGGTATCACCGGGCATAATTTTTATTTTTACGCCGGCCGTTGCTGCAAAACCGTTCCAGGTCCTGGCGCACCATTTTTCGCATACATCTTTCCACCTGATCCCATAGTTAACTTCAGCGCCCTGAATATGCCCGAGCAGGGGTTTATACGGGCAGGGGAATGAACGCTCGTTTTTTGTAGCTATATTAATGTGCTCATACAGCTGATAGGAACAGCTTGTGCGTTCAAAAATCCCCCACAGGAAACAATCTTTGCCCAGCATTCCAATAGCGGGCTTGATATGCCGCTCAATCGGCACACCAAGGGTGAGGACAAAATGATCGGCAAATTCTTTGTCAAAGCCTTTTTTAACGGCAAAATCGAGATCCCGAAGCTGGAGCTTTACCAGAGCATCATTGAACTTATGGGGATAGGGGCTGACATCGCTGTAGGTTTTTTGTAGAACTTTAAAGGCATCGGCAAGATCCTGCCGCTCCTGGAATTTACCATCCAGCCATGCCGCTGCTCTGCGGGGCAGGCCCAGGAGCACTCCTGCTGACAGCAGGCCGGCAAGAGAGAATTTTTTAAAGAAGTTTCTGCGCTGCGTATTTTCAACCATTGGCAATTGCCCTGTGCCCGGTTTTTGATTTTTAAGCGTATTCATGCAGCACCTCCTTCAGGCTTCTTGCCGTTTGTCTTGAGGGCAACGGTACACGTATCCCCTGGCTGAACGGAAAGGCTGATGCCTAGCGTTTCACCTATTCCTGTCCACAGGGGAGTGCATAATTTTGTACAGACATCACTCCACTCCATTGAAAAAGTGAGCAGGTATTTTTTGCAGTTTGCGAGCAGTTCTTTATACGGGCAGGGGAATGATCTGCTCCCGGGCATTACGTTGATATGTTCAAAGAGCTGATACGACGTTGAAACACCTTCAAACATGTTGTGCAGGCCCTGCTCGCCGCCTTCCTTCTCAACAATGGATTTTATTTTTTTGAGAAGGGGCCCGGCTGTTGTGATACAGTGGTTCACATACTCCTTTTCAGCACCGTTATTAATGTAGAACTGCAGGCTTCTGAGTTGTTGCTTGGTCAGGACTTCATTGAACTTGTGCTGATAGGGGCTGGTTGTATCATAGGTCATATACAGGGATTTGACAGCGTCTGCAAGATCATTTCTATTGGCAAAAGAATTGTTTTTCAGCTTGTCCAGCATCGCGGAAGCCCGTTCCGCAGTCATGCCGGCCGGAGGGCCGGCAGCGGATGCAATAGCCGGAACCAGTGCGGCAGCAAATGAAAAAAGCACGGTTTTTTGAGTGAATTGCCTTCGTGTCACGTTTTGCATAGGCCCCGCCTTTGTAAGAATCAGTTTCAGTGGTTGTTAGTTCATTCCATTATGTATGTTGAAAGCTCCCCGGTCTCCATAACAGAGCACGCAAACGGGGCAGCTCCATAAGCCGCCTTCATTGAGGCATCCTGCGCTAACGCTCCCACTTAACTTTACGATATCCCTGCCGGTAGTTAAGATAAATAATTTTGTCAGGCGCAATGGTGATAACATAAAAATTTACCGCGGCAGCCTTTGCCTTCAGGTCCTGCTGCTCAAGGCTGTCTGCAGTTCGGGCATAGCGGTTAATTGAGGCAAACATTTCCGGAGCATCATTTTTTCTAAATACAGTGCCTCTGCCCCAAACCTGGAGGCCGGAAGCACCGAAGAAATCCTTTTCCGGGCTATACGGGTCTGCAATCGTATAACTGACCTGAGGGTTAGCTTTCAGATTTGCCAGCTTTCCGCCGCCCTCGGATACGATATACACCGTCAGCCCGTTGTTGAAATATTCTAAAGTCGTACTGCGCACTTCATTGTTCCTGCAGGTTGCAAGGTGCAGGACATTATGACGATTGAGGTAGTCCGCAATAACCTGCTCGAACTCAGGGGCGGTAATGGATTCAACCAGATATATCCCCCGGGCTGCAAAAGACTCCCTCCTGGCCTGGCTCAGCGATGGCAGCAGAATGTTGGGCACATACGCCTCTTTTTTTATTGATGCACGTTGTCTTCCGCCGACGATTTCCAGTGTTGTTCAATTACAGCCGCAATTTCGGGCCGCTCTTTTCTAATCTGGTCAATATGACCCATGATGGCTTTTTGCATCACATAGCCGGCCGTGTTTTCGCTGACGTATCCGGCATATTCTTCATCATTGGTCAGGCTGAAAATATAATTCAGCTGTTCATCCTCAAGTCGCCCGAGACCAAAAGCCTGCAGCGCCTTTTCAATTTCACCGGGATGGCAGTACTCGAAGCTTTCCCGCCAAAAACTGGTATACTCATCATACCCTTTTCCGGTACTCAGGACTTTCAGCGCGGCCTGTGAAGCCAGATATCCGTACATTAATGCCGACTGGCAGTAGGTTTCAATAAAGGCGGCGGCATCACCCACCACCACAATATTTCCCTCTACCGGATTCATAATACAGGTGTAAAAGTTCAGCACGCATGCTGCCTTATGTACAATTTTAGCATTATGGAACCATTCCCTGAACGGACCTTCGGTTAAGAACCAGTCCAGGCCCATTTTGGCCGGCAAACCGCAGGGGGTCCCGCAGAACACATCAAGAATCGGTTTGTCCCCCTTTTTTGCATCCGGCAGATATTTGGGGACCATATAGATTTGACCTTTGCCCCAGGGGGTGTGCCCCTTTCCCAGACAGGTGATCCATGAGTCCCAGTTCGGATACTCAACTTCATCAAGGAAATAGGAGGCCACCCGGTATGAACCAAAATATTTTCTGGTCCTGAACAGCTCCAGGCCCGTAACAATCTGTGAGTTGCAGCCGTCCGCCGCGAAACAAGCCCTGCACCAGACTTCTTTGAGTGTTCGTGTGTGGTTGTCGCGAAGGGTAACTTTTACCCTGCCGTCAATGTTTTCCGCCCGGATTCCAGCTGTTTCGGTTAAGACATCCACCCCGTTTGCCAGAGATTCTTCCAGCAGATTTCGCAGGATGATCTCTTTGGTATAGGGCAGGGCCACACCGTTTTCACGGTTGACCATGGTCAGCTTATTGCCGCCGGTGGACAGGCGGGAGCTTTTCACCAGCTTTACATACGGATGCCCGTACTTAACCGTAATGCCGGTCTTTTCAAAATAAAGATCATTGTCAACAAAACGAACGGTTTCCCCGTGTGTATTGGGTTCATTGATCAGCATGGTACAGCAGGAACGGTGAACCTTCGATAGTTCCTTCTTTATATCGACCAGCAGCACGCTCTGCCTGGCTGCCGACAGCTCCTTTGCGATCATCAACCCAGCGGGGCCTGCCCCAACGACAACAAAATCATATATTTTTTTCATGAGCGCGCCTCTTTTCCATAGGTATCGCTTGTGAGATTAAGCAGGAGTATTTCAGGAAAGCGACAGTCACAGAAAATTGCATCCACACCGCAGCCTGCCCTGCAGGTGCCGCACTCAATGCAGGAAACCTGATCAATAAAAGACTTGTCATCGATAAGACGAATGGCGAGCCGTGGACAAAGATTTACACAGGCTCCGCAACCGACGCATATTTCACGATCTACTATCATAACCTACCCGACGTTTTTTAAGTTAACAGCGCGTGCCGGTCATGTACGGCAATGCCGGCATACATCATAATAATCCTGGGGCAGCCCGGCTTTCTCGGAAAAATAAGCCAGCTGGTTTTCCGGTGCGAAAGCTTCTCCGCATTCTTTGCACGCTTTAAGTTTCAGGGTGACTTTCCAGTTTTCGATCGTCCGGGCGGGGCCCTGAACCGTCGTGCCGTCCGCCGCGAGTTGGGTTTCCCCTTCAGCAATATCCGTAAGACGTATTGCTCCGGTCGGGCAGACTTCCGCACAGGTGCCGCATCCGATACAAGCCTCCGCCCGCTCATAAAACGGCGATACGGCCAGCTTGTCATAGCCGCGTTTGGCAAAGTCGATAGCGCTCACACCGACAATTTCACGGCAGGCGCGGACACATCTGCCGCAGGCAATACAGAGTTCGTTTCTCGGGGCAAAGCGCTTGACCGGCGTAACCCCCATGTCACGAGCCAGGTTCCGGAGCACTTTTGCTCCGGGCGCTTCAGCCAGCAGCAGTTCAATGATGCAGCGCCGAATATTGTGGATTTTCTCTGTGGCTGTCTGCACCTCAAGACCCTCCTCCACCTTATACACACAGGAACTGACAACCTGCGACGCGGTATCCCTCTTTATTTCCACCACACACAGCCTGCAGCCGCCGGTGGGGGTAAGGGCTTCATGATGACATAGCGTCGGGATCCAGATGCCGAGCTTTTGAGCCGCCTGCAGCAGCGTTGTCCCTTCAGGAACCTGAACCGTAATTCCATCAATTTTCAGTGTTACCATGGTAACTCCTTGGAAAGATAAGGAAGTGAATGAGCTCTCCGAACGCCTTTCCTGTAACGTCACGTATGAATACCGTCAGGTCGCTACCGCGCCCACAGGACAAATTTCCGAACAGGCCCCGCACTTGATGCATTTTTTTTGATTTATTGTATGCGGCTTTTTCTTTTCACCGCTGACAGCCGCATTGGGACAGGCCTTTACACAGGCGCCGCATCCAATGCATGTTTTCTTGTCAATTGTGTAGCAAACCAGTTCTCGGCATACCCCGGCCGGACATTTCTTCTCTCTGATGTGGGCCAGATACTCGTTTTTAAAGTATTTCAACGTCGACAAAACAGGGTTCGGCGCTGTTTGTCCAAGCCCGCACAAAGCCGAATCCTTGATGGTGCAGGCCAGCTTTTCCAGCAGAGCAAGATCCTTAACCGTTCCCCGGCCCCGGCAGATATCCTCGAGAATTTCCCGCATTCTTCTAAGGCCGACCCTGCAGGGCGTACACTTGCCGCATGACTCATCTTCGAGAAATCTGAGAAAATAAAGGGCCACATCAACCATGCATGTTTTTTCATCCATGACGATCAAGCCGCCGGACCCCATAATTGATCCGGTTTTGGCCAGTTCATCATAGCCAACCGGCAGACCGATCATATGCTCGGGGATACAGCCGCCTGACGGGCCGCCGGTCTGAACCGCTTTGAAGGCCTTCCCCCCGGGAATGCCGCCGCCGATGTCAAAGATGATTTCACGCAGGGTGATGCCCATGGGCACTTCAACCAGTCCTACGTTATTGACCTTGCCAACCAGAGAAAAGACTTTTGTCCCCTTGCTGGTCTCCGTTCCGATTGCTGAAAACAGCCCGGCGCCTCCTTGTATCAGCGCGGAAACGTTTGCCAGCGTCTCAACATTATTGATGATCGTCGGGCAGCCGTATAGGCCTTCAACCGCAGGATACGGCGGTCTTTGGCGGGGTTCGCCGCACTCGCCTTCAACGGATTTGATCAGGGCCGTTTCTTCGCCGCAGACAAACGCCCCGGCGCCTCGGCTGATTTCAATAGCAAAGCTGAAATCAGATCCCAGGACAGAGCCACCCAGAATGCCGTTTTTATGCGCCTGTTGCAGAGCAATCTCCAGGCGCTGGATTGCCAGGGGATACTCGTCTCTCACGTACACAATTCCCCGGGACGCGCCGGCCGCATAACCGGCAATGATCATACCTTCAATCACTGCATGCGGGTCGCCTTCAAGGATGCTCCTGTCCATATATGCGCCCGGATCGCCTTCATCGGCATTGCAGATGATATATTTTT
>JAFGCP010000382.1 GCA_016932595.1 Deltaproteobacteria bacterium | reverse complement strand
GTGACGAGGAATACCTTAGGCTGAAAATCCTCACCTGTATGCTCAAAGAGATATAAAAGGCTCCACACGATTACACGAAGACCCTTAAAAAATTTACATTAATTAAACGACCTGAAATTTGATTCAAAGATAGTAATGAGAGGGTATTAAGGCTCAAACCACGGTGAGCTTAAGCGGGATAGGTTTTATGACAAGTTGCTGAACGGGGCAAAACAATGACAAAAATCTGCATTAACCCAGATTGTAAAAAAGAAATATCGGATGATTCCATTTTCTGCGGACATTGCAGAACAAAGCAGGAAAGCAGACAGGATATGCCCCCATTTTTTTACGCCGATGACTATGAAGTTGTCCGACAGTTTGACCCGGTGATTACACCCACACGGGAAAGCGTTAGCTTTCAAGGTTTTCTCACAAAGTTTCAAGAAAGTGTCGCCAGCAAAAATTATCCTTTTTCCGTGAAGCGGCAGGAAATGCGCTGGAGGACACAAGGTGGGAAGGGTAAGCCTCGAATAGTCATACAACCGATACATGAAGCTAAGTGGCAACGCATTATGATGCCCATTGCCGTGGAGCAGTTGGGCGATGATACAACGATCAAACTCAGCGTTCTCAGAAAAAACGAAATGGCTGAATTTTACTATGCAACGCTCGATTCCATAGGAACCTTCACTAGTAAATGTACAGAAGCCGCTCAGCCAAAAATTTCCGATAATGCTAGAATAACCGAAAAAGAAATGAATATTATTGAAAAAATAGCAAAAATTTTTCGTCTAGATATAAATAATTCGCAGGATTGGGAAAAATTAAAGCAGCAAATACACAATTTGGGAAGGGCAGCGCAAGAAGGATCTGCTTCTGATGAATCTTTTGCAAAGATTATAAGCAGACACACCGGTCTCAATATAAATAAGGTCGTAGCCTCTGAGAATGACGAACCCGATCTCATGAAATTAGAATTTCAATTGCTTGGAGAAAATAGGCTTGAAAGAGCGATGGAGCACGCGACTTATCTTTGTGCAAACATGCAGTTTATGGGCTGTACCACAGGAGATTTTGGGGTTGATTATAAAATCAACTGGCAGGACGCAAAAAAATATCAACCAGTGATAGATCAGGCAATACTTTTTTTTGCAGAGAAGATAGAAACAATACTGGCCCGATATAAACCCGGGGATATTAATCAGGCAAAAGGGATTAATGCAGCATTAATATCTTATATTAATACTTTCCTGATAATCAACCCGCAGTTTAAAAATTATTGTGAAGAATTATTAAAAGAGGGTGATAAAAAGAGCCTACTTGAGAATGAAAGAGAATTGCTTAACACTGACAAAACGGGAATTTGTAAAAAAATTGATGCATGCTCAAAAAATATTAGCGCTAAAATAAATTCTCTTTTAAGTGCTCAAAAAAAGAAAGTGTTTTTTGTAATCGGAGCTATTATAACCTTTATCTACCTGCTTGCCAAAGGGGGTGGTTTTCTTTTATCTCTTGGAGTAGGTGGTGGTATTGTGGGCGTCTGGAAAATATGGTGTTTTGTGCTGCAGGACGGAGTAGCTACTTTGGAATATGAGCTTAAAAAACATCAAGGGTCAGAGGCTAACATCTATTCTCAAATGTCTCGAAAAAGCGAAAAAATCAGTAATATAAATGGCATTATCGCCACAAAAAGGAAACGCCTTATTGACACAATTTCAAATGAAAAAATCAAAGTATTTCAGCATGCTGAACAAAATGAGCAGAAATGGCGCGAGCCGTCTTTTGCAGATGAGGAACTGGAGCAACTTATCGCTATTATAAAAAATCTTTTCAACAATATTACCGGAAAGCTTACAGCCAAAAAAAAGACAAATGATTTAAAGATGCACTCCACCAGCGGGTTGGGCGGCATGGGGTTTGACGAATAAATAATTAACCGGGCGTATACGATGCCAGACTATGTTGTTGAAGCTGTTAAGAATTTCAGCATCTGGAGGGGGCCTGAACACGGCGAGGATCCCGGCATTTCTGTCTTAGAATCGGGTTATCTCTATTTAGCCGCTTTCCAGATCACAAGTTTTCCTGACCTTTCGCTTAACAAAGATCTCGCTAAGTTTGATTTCCAGCAGCGGGATAAAATTGTTTGCGGATACCAGCAGAAGTTTCTTGACACCCTGAACAAGATCGGGAACGAAAGGATAAGCTTCTCGTTGCGCTACGTATTGCATCCTGATAATGACTATGAAAGCAAAATCAGTTTGTATTTTATCATACGGATGTTCAGCGAGCAGGATGATGCCGACCCCTTCACGCATATCCTTCGCCAGGTTTCCAATATTTTTCCCACGGAAATAGGCCTGTATCATGCTCCGGCACATATCAACAATGAAGAAACAATACGTCAGATTGTCTCGGTTGCGGACGGCATGAAATATGTCGGTGAAATCCGCAAGAAAGAGACCATGTTCACCCCATTCAAGCCTTATAATGAGCGAATAAAATTCATCTATGTGCCTTTCAATTATACCCCGCAACTCAATACGATGATCCCGGTGTGTGAAACCCTGGTAAAGCAATCTGGGCCTATCGTAGTTGATATCAACATAATACCGACCAGCCTTACTGCATATGAACAACATGTTCTTAAAACTCTGGTTATTAATTACGATAAGCTGCAACGAGAGCAAAAAATTTCCATTGAGCCGCAGTCAACCATGGCCGATACCGAGCTGGTTGAAATACCGGCTGATCCTGTTATAAAACTTGCATTTGACACTTACAAGAATAGTCTGAATGAGTATGTGACATCAGGGGTGTTTCTTGTGAGTTGTCGGGTAGCCTCAAACAACATGGCCGCAGTAGAATCCGTTACAACGGTTATGGGCAGAAATTCAACTCGGGATTTCAGTTATGAAATTCTGGCGCCCGAGCATGAGGATGAATGGAAATCATCAAAAGAGGCGCTGCGCAAGTGCGACATATCAATCGCAACACGCGACAATGAAATCTGGGATCGGCATAATGCCCCACTTGCTGTGAAACGCCTGCATCGCTTGGGCGGTTCATCAGAGGCTGGTGCATTTTTCAGGCTGCCCATACCTTCCATTCAGGGCGTACCCGGGTTTCCCCTTTCTAGCCGCCCGCATGACACTGCACAAGAGGCCGAAAAACTCTCATGGTATGCTAAAAACCATGAACGCGCTTTTGCAACCAAGACAATAAATCTTGGTAATATCGGCCTTCGGGGGAGTCGGCTTGAAGAGGATTTGAGCATTGCGCTTAAGGACCTTGCAAAGCACGGCATGATCGTCGGTGTTCCGGGCAGCGGCAAGACCACAACATGCTTTCATATACTATATCAGCTGTGGCACCTGCATAAAATACCATTCCTTGTTATCGAGCCTGCGAAAACCGAATACCGGGCTTTAAAAACCCTGAAGGGCATGGAGAACCTTCTGGTTTTTTCATTGGGCGACGAGAACTGCTCACCCTTCAGGTTCAACCCTTTCGAGGTGCTGCCGGGGATAAGTCTCGAAAAACATATTTCAAAC
The DNA here is from genome assembly GCA_016932595.1 of Deltaproteobacteria bacterium. Classification (GTDB taxonomy): domain Bacteria; phylum Desulfobacterota; class WTBG01; order CAIYCZ01; family CAIRTM01; genus CAIWCT01. The sequence goes on along the minus strand of JAFGCP010000382.1, from coordinate 7,250 downwards.
CTGGAGGCCTGCTTCAGAGGAGCATTACCGCTTGACGGCCCGCTGCCATTTCTTTTAAGTGAGGCTCTGGAAGGCATTTATAATGACAGGGGATGGCAGTTCACTCATGTCGGCGCTGCGGATAAAACGAACTGGCCCATGATGATCGATCTGTATCAAAAGCTTATCGAAGTCATAAACCAGAAAGGCTACAAAGGGGAAGTCCTTGCTAATGTCAGAACCGCGCTTGAAGTCAGAGTCGGCGGACTCTTGCGCCGCAGTGTAGGCAGAATGCTGAACACGTATCGTTCTGTTCCCGCTGAAGTTCTCATGTCGAGGCCAGTAGTTTTCGAACTTGATCCCATGAATGAAGAACAACAGGCCCTGATGACCATGTTCACGCTTAACATGGTCAAAGAATATGTGCGCACAAGCCGCAAATCGGGATCAGGCCTTAAACATGTTATCCTTTTGGAGGAAGCTCATAACCTTCTCGGTCATGTTCCAGCCACACAGGAACAGGGCAATCCGAAAGCAGAGGCCGTAAAATATTTCACAAAGATGCTCGCGGAAATGCGCGCGCTCGGCGAAGGCATTATCGTTGCCGACCAACTGCCCTCAGCCCTGCATTCAGGGGTTATAAAAAATACCAATCTGAAAATCATGCATCGACTGACGTCCGAGGACGACAGGGTACAGCTCGGCAACTCAATGCTTCTTGACGGCGAACAGCATACCCGGGCTGTAACCCTGACGCCGGGTGAGTCCTATATCTACAAGGAAGGCCTTGAGCGGCCCAAGCATGTTTTTGAACCCAACTTTAAGGATGATTTTAAAATTGCCGAGCCCCCTGATGATGATTTTGTAAAAATTAAAATGGAACATTTTAAAAATGAGAGTGCCTCGGTCTTTATGCCATTCGAAGAATGCGCACTGCATTGTAGGGGTTGCAATCCGAACATCCGTATTGTGGCTGAAAAAATCATACAGCAGTTTTCAAAAGATGCTAAAGAAAATCAGCTTATCTTGCAGCATTTAAAGGAAAAAAACAAAAAATGCGCCTGCTATTATTTCTTGAAAACCTATCTTAACCGGCCAAAATTTTATGCGCACCTGCCGGAAAAAAAACTCCCAATGTATTGTCTCTATGTGCATTTTCTGCATACCATGACACATATGATAACAAAGGGCTCGCAGATTACGGGCTGCAGGTGCCATGGAGATGAGAGAACAAAAGTTTTTGAGATTTTCTGGGAGGTGAATAGAAATCAATACAAGGAGAAACAATAATGGACACTCTTGATGACTTCAAGGAGACGACAGATAAAGACATTGATAAAAAGCACGAACTCGAGCAGAAAGCCGACACACTTGACGGCCATATTCAAAAAATAATAGAACAACGGGACAACGCTATTCTTGAAATGCTCAGCAAACTGCAAGGCGATGCGTCTGCTAAAGTTAAAGCTGCCCTGAACACTCAGGCGCAAAAAAAAGCCGACACACTTGACGAAACCAATTCGGAAATTGACTACACCGCAGAGGTTCTATCGCACAATCTAAAAGCCCTTGAGGATCAGCTATGTGAACGAAAAGAAGCGCTCGGGAAAATAGAACAACTGGGCAAAGATGCTGACATAGATGTGACAGAAAGTCTGGCTGATGTATCGGCTGAAATAGAGGAAATGAAATCACAGCGCGACAAGATTCAGCAAAAACTGCACGAGAAGGCCAGGACATCCGGCAGGGCGATAGTGATCTAACATGGTACTGGACAGCATCAAATATCCACTGGCCGCACTGATCGGCTTAAAGCTAAGGGGACTTGACATGGGAAAGCTTGAACCGTTTGAAGATGAGATACAGGAAGACATCACCGAAAAAAATGAAGCCGTTGAGATGCGGGAAACGCTGGAAGAAGAAATGGAGCAGATTGATCGCGAATTTGATAAGATCATGGATGGCCTCAAAGAGCTTGAGGGCGATGCCGCTGCAGACGTACAACAAGAGCTGATGGATGAGAAGGAAAAGAAGGCAAAAGAAATCGAGGAAAAAACCCAAGAAATAGAGTCAATAGAAAGCGAACTGAACCGCAAACTTGAGCAGCTCGAGGAATCTTTGAATGAGAGAAAAGACGCCCTCAGCAAGGTTCAGGAGCTTGGACATGAGGCTGATATAGATGTAAGTGACGCGGTTAATGATATAAATGACGAGATTAATCGCTTAGAAGAAGACAAAAAGGCAATATTAGATAATCTCAGAAAAGGGCACTGATCATAATACTTTTGAGGCAGAGTAATAATGAGGCATTGTTTAAAGTGCAAGAAAAATTTTGATGATATACAAGCTTTCTGCAATGTGTGCCAAGGCCCGCTCGCTGAAGGTGAGTATTTGCATGAAGAACCAAAACAACAAACTAAAATTTGCTCCTTTTGCAACAAACCCAATGAACCAGTTAATCTCTACTGCAAATACTGCGGCAGGGATTTTCCGGAAGGGGATAGCGGAAACAAAACAAATACCCAACAAACTAAAGAGGAAATTTTTCAAATAAAGGATGATGCTTTTGCCAAAAATACTTTACACGAAAAAAACACTGCTGAGGATATAAACAAAAAACCACAAGAGGATGTCATCCTACAGGAAGAAAAAGAACCGAGTAAGCATATTAAGGGCTCTACAAAATCCGCTAAACACGCAACTTATTTAGTCGGGATTGGCATACTAGCTTTTTTTGTCATAGCTGTTGTTTTCCTCAGTACAAAATTTACCTCACAAAAGAAGCCGTCCAAAAGACCGGCGACCTCAACTACATCGATTGATAGCACGATAAACTTAAGGGTTCAAAAAGCTGTCATGAGAGCAACAGACACATCTGGCAAGCCGTCCCATGAATTAGGCTATAACCCAACCCTCCCCCCGGGAACGCAAAGGCTCTGTTATTATGTCAATTACTCGGGAGCGAAACCTCACGAAACTAAATTTATTTCCAAATGGTACAAGGATGGAAATCAAATACACTCTTACGTTAATATTGTTGATTATGCATCAGGGTCTGTCTGGAATAGCTTCGAATATAATTACCAGCCGGGACAATACAGGATAGAGCTGTATGTTAATGATAGAATTTTCGATAAAACTTTATTTTCAGTACGGCAACCTCAATATACAACCCCGACCACAAGTACATACCAGGTTGTCACGACTTCTACTACATCAATGTATTATCGAAAAAAACGGCCATCAAATTATCCAGATGGACGTACGAACAATTATGACCGCGATAAAATGCTGCGCGACATGGAACGTGATTTAAGAAAAGCGCTGAAAGGAAGTTAAAGGACTTTGTTAAAAGGGGTTATTATGAAAAAAATTATTACGGTTTGTTTAGCAGCAGCTTTTATAGTCACCGGTTGCGCAGAAGCAACCAAAACACAAAAGGGCGCAGGCTGGGGCGCTGCTATTGGTTCAGTCGTTGGCGCGGGTTTAGGCTATGCTATAGGCGGAAAAAAGGGTGCATTGATAGGAGCCGGGGCAGGGTTGGCGGCAGGGGGCTTGACTGGTGCCGCAATTGGGAAATATATGGATAATCAGGAGCGTGAATTGCGGCAGACAGTTCGCCAGGCTGATGCAGTAAGTATTCGCCGCGACAAGGATATCCTTGAGATAACATTTAAGTCGGATGTTGTTTTTAAAAAAAATTCAGCCGTACTGAAAACAGGTGCTTACAGCGAAATTGATCGTATTTGTTCAGTATTAAGCAAATACCCCCAATGCCGTATTCGCCTGGAAGGGCATACTGATTCACGGGGCCCAGAATACTACAACAAAAAGCTATCCCTGGCTCGTGCTGAGGCAATCAAAAAAGCCTTAATCATGAGAAATATCGCGCCGAATCGTCTTGAGACTATTGGCATGGGTGAAATGCAGCCAATTGCCAGAAATGATTCAGAAGGTGGCCGCCAAATGAACAGGCGAGTTATAATGAAAATTATTCCAATACAAGCTCAAGGTTGATTCCATTGCTGAGCTGAATATAAACCCTACAGAACAATAAGGGGAAAATATGGGTCACATTGGCGTGTAACCGTATAAGGTGTTGTAGGTTAAACTTTCTCTGGCAGTTGCCGGTTTTCAGGATTTGTTTTTCATATTAGATGGTTTAAATTGCCCGGCCGTTTTTCAAAGTGGCTATAGGCATTCTGATTGATACCTCCATGAGAACTGCTCTTTAAACAAGGCTGTATTTTTCAACAGAAAAAGAGATATCGCACAGGGGGTTGTTATTATGGACTGGATGAGCGTGCTGGCCGGCGGCATAGCCATAACCATAGCGGCTTTTTTGAGCATTCTGCTTTTGTTTGTCATGTACCGTATCGATTCATGTATTGTACGGCTCACGTATGGTATTGATGAAGTAGCGAATCTCAAGGGGGGAAATATGGCGCTTGGCATTGTTCTTGGCTCGGTCATCCTCTCGCAGGCCCTTTTGTTTCGACATGCTCTTGTGCCTGTCATGACGGTTATTCGCATGGCGTTCATCAATCCGCACGGGCAGATGCAAATCGCCTGGGTGGCCGCCTATGCGCTGCTGATTATTGCGATCATGGGCATTCTCTCCATTGTTGTCGTCGGCATGATTTTGTGGCTTTTTGCTCATATAAATACAGCCATAAGAGAGCAGGATGAAGTCCTTGCCGGCAATACGGCTGTGGCGGTTTTTCTGGCCCTGGTCATCATAGGGGCTACCATCATCATTGATCAGGGTATGGAGGATCTGGCAATGTCGCTTGTGCCCCGGGCGGAGCGGGGCATTATTCCGATTCGCTAGCATCATGAACCTCCGGCTCACCGGTATCGTAATAGGATTCTGCAGCGCCCTTACCGCCTGCTGCTGGGGCTATGCCGTTGTTGCCCCCGGCGTGGTGCGCTCTTTAGCGGCAACCGTCGATGCGCCCCCATTTGCATATCTTTCCGGCATTGGCAGTCTGAACGAGTTTTCGAAAACGGAAAACGGATCGAGCTTTTTGCTGAAGTACGGCTTTATCGACTACGATAGCCGCACGCATAGCATCTTTTTCGGGATTCGAAAGGAGGACTACTGGGCGGAAAAAAAATTTTTTGGTTATAATCGCGAGGCCATGAATGGCAGAATCAGGGAAAGGCTTCAGGGCTATGTTGATGACCAGATAGAAAAAGCCGGGTATGCGCAGTATATTACCTGCACCGTCAATGCGGACCGAAGCGTTTCCTGGCAATTCGATACGCCGCCTGCGCTTGTTTCCGCCATCACGTCTTTCAGGGATCAATTGCGAAATAGCCTTCAGGCGCTATTCGATTACGAACTGCGCCGGGAATACCGAAATTGCGGTTTTGTGCTTGTTGGTGATTATATAGTCCCGGATTACAACCAGCTCGTGCAGCGAAGCCTGCCGGCCGTCGGTGCAGCCTGGGATGCCCTTTTTCAGGCGGGCCGCGGCTATGAAGAACGGCAAAGGATAGGACTGCTGGCTGCTTTTATTCAGGAAATGCGTTATGAAGTGCCGCCTGCGGTCATTAATTCCCGGTCAACGTGCGGGTTTTACCCCCCGTTGGAAGTTTTGGTCAACGGGCACGGCGACTGCGACTCCAAGTGTGCGGCCTTTGCCGCGCTCTGGCGCAGAATGACCGACAGGCCGATAATTCTGATATCAACAGCCAGCCATATGCTTGTGGGTGTCGGTATTACGCCGATGGCCGGGCAATCGGCATGCCGCCTGGGCAACCAGACCTATGTGCTGTGTGAAGTGGCAGGGCCGGCAAAAAATTATCCCGGCTATCAACAGTCGGTAAAAGGAAATTTTGAATACATCGCGATCAAGTAAATATTTTTTCTAAAAAATGAGGGGATTCAGCTGGAGCTATTTCAAATCGACTATCATCGTCAATTGTTTCGCCCTTTTGAATTTTGCATATATTGCTGTATCATTTCGTCAGCAGCAGTGCCGGGATTCACGGCGAGGTTGCATAAAAGGGAGTTCACTTGCCATGACAAAATCTGCGATACGGCCGAGCAGCACGATGCAGGAAGCAGCCGAAAAGCTGGCGGAGGAGCTGCTTGCTTCAGACGATGATATGATGCCTTTTCCCGGTGCGGAAAGTTTTTTTCTGGCCAGGCAGCCGCGGGAGGGATATCTGGTAATCGGGCGCACGGTCTGCGATGGGGTAACCTGTTTTATACTGCAAAGGAAATAGCTGCCACACTCAAAAAACGTGAGGTTACGGCCGCTGCGGCATAAAGTTTCCCTTTGAGACAGGGCAATATCGGAAAATTTAATCGCTACAGGGCAACTCCCTACAGCTTGCTGCGAATGGCCTGTAAAGGGGAGAGCAGGTCGCACGCATTTCATATAATTGCCGCTGCGAGACATGAAGCCGTCTATGCTGCACGGGACGCCTGTGCGGCGCCCTCTGCGCCATATCTTTTCCGTCTATTCTCTGAAACAGAAAAAATGTTACACCTCGACCCGCCGTATGCGCTTTGCCTGCCGTATCTGTGTTTCACTTTCGCCTGCCAGGATGTCTTCGGCAAGATCACGGAGCTTTTGCGCCGCAGTAAAAACAGCAGGCGCCAGCTGCGATTGCTCCAGCATCGCCCTGTTGGCGGAGGGGAACACATTGAGCAGGCAGACAAGCAGGCATGAAACGACCACGGCTTTCACACAGCCTGTTATTATTCCTGCGGCATGATTGATCCAGCCCAGGTGCAGCGACTCTATCAGCCGGCCGGCAAGGTCGCCCACTGCGCGCACGATAAAGCCTGCGGCAAAAAAAATCATCACCGCCCCCAGGATTTTGCAGAGCGCATCATCTGTGATAAAGGGGCTGAAGAACAGGCGACCCGCGGCGGCATACAGGCGCGAAGCGAGAAGGCAGCCCAGCAGAACGGTAGCCAGGGTGGCTGTCTCACTAACCAGGCCCCGATACATGCCGTAGGCGACGCAAACGGCAAAAATTCCAAAAATCACATAGTCAAGCTGGTTCATGCAGTTTGTCTGCCTGGCTTAACTGCTGTATGATCATTCAATGGTAAAGGTGACCGTGTTGCTCTGTATGCCTGTGGGGCCGTCAACGGCATACCAGGAGTGGGTTCCGGGCGGCTTGTTCGTGCCGGAGGTATAGCTTATCTCGAAATGGCCCGCGGCATCGATGGAAACCTGGGATGAGCCGTCGTTGATGCCGTCGTATTTCGGGAAATAGAGGGTTGCGGTGCTGTTGGGGGTGAAGCCGGT
>JAFGCP010000381.1 GCA_016932595.1 Deltaproteobacteria bacterium | reverse complement strand
AGTCTTGCCGATGCCATGTTCAGCATTGATCCCTATAATATTGAAGGTGCAAGCCGCATAAATCTTCCGGGCCTGTACTGGGGCTTTAATGTAACCACCTGCTTTGTCGAAAAATCAGACGCTGCAGAAGCCGCATACTATTATTGCGATGGTCCCCGGGCCTTCTACAGGGTGAAAAAAGTATACGGGTGGACCTGGTGCGGATACTCGCCCAAATATTATCATTGCAGTTTTGCAGATGGCAGCTGCCCTGCTTGCACCAACTGCGCATATACCCCGAGCTATTTCTATACCGATATCGCAAAAAGCGTCAACAAGTTCGTCAACGCTTCATTCTACGGCACGTGGTCAAAGGCAAACCTTGCCGTTTCTACCACGACCCCCACAGAGCTGTTTGTTGACAACGATGCGCCCTGATGCTTCGCAGCATATAGATTAGTCAAAAGAGCCGCTGATCGAACACGATCAGCGGCTCTTTTTATTTTATTACAGAAACAGCCTGCCCCAAACTCTCTTCCCTGCATTAAAATGGGCTGCTGACTGTCATTCTGTTGACAAAGTCTGCATTATGGTCTATTTCGATAACAGCTATATAAAGCTATAAAGGTTTCGCGTCCCGCCGCACCAGTGCGCCAGCCTGCTGCCGACGGAAAGGACTTGCATGCCGGCAAAAACCAAAGACAAGACCCACTACGTCATTACCTATCGCGACCCGAAGGATACTAAAATCGTGAGCCTCAAGGCCGGCAGGGTCACCGATTCGAGCCTCGGCCTCAGCTTTATCGCCATTTCCGATTTCGTTTTTTCATCAAGCATGCTGGTCGTAAACCCCGAAGAAGAGGACCTGAAGCGGCGCCTGATCGATGTCAAAACGCTGCATATTTCCATCTACACTATCATCTCCATCGAAGAGGTCGGCCCGGCGCACAAGGGCCTCCACTTTAAAAAAGACAAATCAAATCTGCTCGTGCTGCCGGGCACGGTGCAGCCACCCAAGGGAAACTGAAAAAAGGAGAACTGCCGTTATGACGCAAGCAGGCGAAATCTGGAAATACCTCTACTGGCTGGATGATGCACACATGGAGCAGCTCAAGGCTCAGATGCAGGCCCGGGGCATCGACATGCTGCAGGCAAAGCAGAATGCCTGCGAAATACTGCTTGCCGATATCGGTTATGCAGCCCCGTCGATCTGGCAGGTCATTTGTAAATTTGATGCTGCGCCGTGGTATGATGCATCGCCGTTTGCCGGAAAATACATAGTGGCCTCGTCCCGGCCCTTGCCCGATGCGTTTCAATTATGCCTTGCGGCAACCATCAAACCGGTTGATTTCACGCCTCCGGCCATGCCTTCCGACGACGAGAAACAGGCCCTTGTAGAAACCGATACTTTCAAATCACGCGTCCCCGCCTCCTGGTGGGCGTTCCCTAAGGACATGGGGGCCGCCATCGTGGCGGGCCTGCAGAAAATGTTCGGCTCGAAGATTGAACATTTCGACGACCTGCACCGGACCTGGACTGCCGTGCATGCAAACTTCGTCTGCCCTGCCTTTAGAGCCGGAGCCGATTGCGGCGGAGCACCGTATTCTATTGCCGATTCAGCCCATATCAGCTCCTGCTGTGTGGAGCTGTTCAATATGCTGGGCTCGCCGGAACCCCAGCTTGTTCGGCCCTGTATCGGCGGCGTTATCGTGAAAGCGCTTGAAAAGGACCGCTATTATCTTATGCAGCCTGCTCAAGAACAATGACTGACGTGCAATCCCCCAAAACTCTCGGCGACCTGAAGCGTGCCGGCTGGCAGAGCCGCAGCATAAAGGAAGAGCTGCAGCAAAACCTTATCGCCAGGATTCGCAGCCGCGAAAACCTGTTTCCCGGCGTCATCGGCTATGAAGACACGGTCATACCCGAGCTGGAAAACGCCATCCTGTCGGGCCACGACATTATTTTTCTCGGCGAGCGCGGCCAGGGCAAAACCCGCATCATGCGCAGCCTTGCAAACCTGCTGGACGAATGGCTGCCCGTTCTGGAAGGCTGCGAAATAAATGATGATCCGCTGGCGCCCATCTGCTCCCGCTGCAAAAAGCAGGTTAGCGATCTCGGGGAGGCAGCCCCTGTTTCATGGCTGCACCGCAGCCTCCGCTACGGCGAAAAGCTCGCCACGCCCGATGTGACCATAGCTGATCTTATCGGCGATATCGATCCCATCAAGGTTGCCGAAGGCCGCCATCTCTCCGATGAGGGCGTCATTCACTACGGCCTTATCCCGCGCACCAACCGCGGCATCTTCTCGGTGAACGAGCTGCCCGACCTGCATGAAAAAATCCAGGTGGGGCTTTTCAACCTACTGGAGGAGCGCGATGTGCAGATCCGGGGCTACAAGTTTAACCTGCCCCTTGATATCTTCATTATCGCAACCGCCAATCCCGAAGACTACACCAGCCGCGGCCGCATCATCACGCCGCTGAAAGACCGCTTCGGCGCCCAGGTGCGCACGCACTACCCGCGCACGATCGAGCAGGAAGTGGCCATTGTGCGGCAGGAAATGGCGCCGTTCCGGCAAGACGGGCTGCGGCTGACCATTCCGCTGTTCATGGAGCAGGTGGTGGCCGAGATTTCCCAGGCCGCCCGCCGCAGGCATGACATCAACCACTTTTCGGGCGTGAGCGTGCGCATGACCATACACAATATGGAAACGCTGGCCAGCAATGCCCTCCGTCGCAGCGTGCGCCTGGGCGAGGCCGAGGTCGTGCCGCGCGTGACCGATCTGCCGCACCTCACCACGACCATGAAAGGCAAGGTGGAGTGGAACTTTGCCGAGGCCGGCGAGGAGGATGACAAGCTCGGGGGCCTTGTGCGCGAAGCCGTGCATGCCATTTTCCGCAAGGCATTTCCGCCGGGCGCCTTCGATGACTTTCTGCGCGCCTTCACCGGCGATGCCACCCTGAATATATCGGAGCT
>JAFGCP010000380.1 GCA_016932595.1 Deltaproteobacteria bacterium | reverse complement strand
TGCTCCCAGCCGCACCGCATCAGCGGCGGTCTCTATTGCCGGCTCGCCGGTGATCATGACTACCGGGCAAAGAAGATTCATGGCTTTTACATGGCTCAACACAGCAACCCCGGAACCTTCCGGCATAATGATGTCACAAAAAATGACATCAATCGGCTCTGTGCCTAAAATCTCCAGCGCCGGGGAAATATCCGGCGCCGCAACGACATCATAGCCCTCCTCCTCAAGAAAATTTTTGAAGCTGAAACGGAGGGTGTCCTCATCGTCTATGACAAGAATTTTAGTGCTCGCAGGGCTCATGGGTATCGCCAATCACTGGGGGTTCAAGCATGTCTTGTATCGAAACACTTTTCTGCTAACTTTGCAACAGCATATGCCGCTCAGGATCTCTCATTCACGACCGCCGGCAGGTCGACCATGACGCGCATATATTCGCCCTCCCTGGACTCAAACAGCATCCTGCCGCTGTGGTCCTGTATAATATTGTGGCTGATGCTCAATCCAAGGCCGGTGCCCTCTCCTGCAGGCTTAGTCGTAAAGAAAGGGTTGCCCAGTTTTTCAATATGGCTTTCAGATACTCCTGTTCCGCGGTCATGAAAAATGATGCGCACATACTGCCGGTCCTCAACGACGATGGGCTGCGCCTGTATGTCCAGCTGCTTGCAGGGGTCTTTATCAGGGTATTTTTTGTTGAGCGCGTACCTTGCATTGCTGAGTAAATTAATGAATACCTGCTGAATCTGCTGAGGCTGCGCCATGACTTCGGGAAGATTTTCGGGGACATCAAGCCGGATAAGGATGAAATCTTTTTCAAACTGCTTTGAAAGCAGGGCATAGGCATCCGAATAGATGGCGCTGATGTTATGCGGCTCCATCTTGCCTTTCTGCTCACGGGCAAACGTGAGAAGATTTTTAACAATACGCGCCACGCGTTCACCTTCTTTTATGATCCTGCCGGGGATATCGCCGTCTTCACCTTTTTTTTCAAACTGGTACTTAAGAATATCGGCGCAGTTGATAATGCCGTTAATAGGATTGTTGATTTCATGGGCGACACCTGCGGCAAGCTCTCCGATCGAAGCAAGATGCGCTGCTTTCAGCGCTTCGGCCTGCATCTTCTTGCGAGCCGTGATATCGCGAAGGATGACACCCAGAAAAAACCGCTCCGCCGTTTCCCATTGAAAAACAGCAAGCTCACAGGGAAACTCCACGCCCTGTTTCTTCAGGGCGGTCGTCTCTGTAAACCCATCCAGAAAGGAAGAATGGCCTGTTTCAAGAAGGTTTTCAAGGGCCTTTGCCTGCCGTGCCAGTGCGGCAGGACACATCAGGCAATCAGGCTGCCGGCCCAGCATCTCCTGCCTGCTGTAGCCAAAAATTTTTTCAGCAGCCGTATTCCAGTACAGAATCGTCATAGTGATGTCCGTTATGATAACAGCATCCGGGCAGGTTTCGGCAAAAGCTCGAAACTGTTCCTCGCTCTGCCGCAGGGCTTCATCGGCTTTTTTCCTCTGGGTGCAATCGCGTATGATGACACCGTAATATTTTTTTTCTGCCATTTCCCAGAACGCTATCGATAATTCCATGGGAAACACCGTACCGTCCTTTTTGACAGCCACTGTTTCAAAAGCCGTGCCTTCAGAGGCTAACCTCCCGGAATCTCTAAACACGCTGACCGCCTGCTGCTCCTGCTGCTGCTGCAGCGGCGGCAGCAGGAAGGCATGGCTTTTCCCGATGACTTCATCAGCCGCATAGCCGAACATGCCGGCAGCTCCATTGTTCCAGTAGAGAATGTTATAATCCATATCGGTGACAAGGATGGCATCCGGCGTGCTTTCGGCAATCGCCCTGAATCGCTCTTCGCTTTCCCGCAGGGTCTGCTCGGCCTGCCTGCGCTCGGTAATATCTAAAATCACGCCGTCAAGCCACAGCACCATGCCGTTCGTATCTTTAAAAGCCTGGCCGCGCGACATGACCCACCGGTAGCTTCCGTCACTGTGCAGGATACGGTACTCCAGGGAATAGGGCTGATTCAGGGAAATGCTCTCTGCCAGCTTTCGGGCCACGGTTTCGGCATCCCCGGCGTGTATGAGGCTCGTATACAAGCCGACCGTATTGCCCTCAAAATACGAAACGGGCCGGCCGGCGAGCTGCTCGGCGCTGGCGCTGACATATTCAATAATCCAGTCGGTGATCGGTTTTTCGTTGTCACAAAAGACACGGTACACGACACCCGGGATATTGGCCACAAGCCCCTTGAACCGGCTCTCGCTTGCGCGCAGCTCTTCCTCCGTTTTCTTGCGTTCCGCCATTTCTTTTTCCAGCGCTGCAGTGCGCTGCCTGACAAGTTCCTCGAGATTATCGCGGTGCCGGTTCAACTCCTTCTCGATCACTGTGCGCTCAGTGATGTCCTGCACACTGCCCCCGGCAAGTATGGGCGCACCCGCCTCGTCACTCACCATCCACCCTTCCGAACGCATCTGTCGAATCGATCCGCCAGTATCGAATTGAGCCGTGCGGGCGAGTTCCGCCGCCTGCCTGCGGCTCCAGACCCCCCAGACAAAAAGTGCCGCCCCGAGAAGCAGCAACCCCAGCACTGCGAATACCGTTATCGCCTGCAGGCGCAGGGGCGCAAAAATCTCGTCGGCATCCACCTTGGCCACCATGAGCCAGGGCGTATCGGGCACGGTTCTCACCTGGGCCAGCACCGGTTCGCCGCGATAGTCGAGCCCTTCTGCAGCACCGGTCCCGCCGCGTAAAAGTCTTGCTGATAGCAGGTCTTTGTTTTTGCTTGATTCGCGAAACGACAGGGCCGTATTTTTCCGGTGACGCAGCTCGTTGAGATAGATGATGGCATCGCCCTCCCGGCGCACCAGCGCTGTTTCGGCGGTGCGGCTCGACGATGGCCATGATTGAAGGAATGGAGAAAAAAATTGATACGGGTCAATGCGCGCGACCATCAGGCCTGCCGGCGTTAAGCTGCGGTCGGTTGGCAGAAGCGGCGCAATAATCTCAAGATATATGGCGCCTGAGCCTGATTGGCGGGTCAGGTCGCACAGAACCGGCACCCCCCCGGTCAGCGCTTTTTGTATGAGTTCAGGCTTAGGCGGGGTCCAGCTTTCCTCGATGGCGGAAAGCCGGAGCAAGCCCCGGGAATCGGCAATCATGAGGTTCTGATATCCCTGCAGTTGCCGCGCTGCATGCATCAGGGTAAGGAGCTCTTTTTTAAGCTGCCCATTTCCCCCGGTGCGCACATATTCGGCAAAGCCGGTAGTGCCTGAAAACAGCTGAATGTCGCGGATGCGCTCCTGCCGCCAGTTGGAAATCTGCAGCACCTTCTGGTCGGCGATAATGGACAGCTCATTATGGACAGCCGATTTGATCTTGGTGTGCTGACTGCTGTAGAAAAAATACAGTGCGCTGTAAAGACAGACGAAAATGGCGGGGGAAAGAAGCGCTAAAACCCACGGGGCCTGAGCAGTTTTTGGCGGGCTGATCATAAGGCAAAACTCCAGAGATTGGTTCTGTTTTTTTTCTCAAACAAACCATCTATGGCAGGCTGTGGATCAGCCTCCGGCCGTGAACAATGAAAAACCTTTCAATAATGTACGTACTAAAAAGCATGTGGTTGGATAGAGCATAGCACAGCGGCTCGTTTTTTTACAAAAAAATATCGCCGCCGCCCCATGCCGGTTTATTGCTGGCGGTTTTTACAAACGCTTTTTCACTTCGGCTTCAACCTCGAGCCGGATGGCCTCCAGCCGCTCGGGCGTGTCCGCCTCGAACCGCAGCACCAGCACGGGCTGCGTGTTTGATGCCCGCACCAGGCCCCAGCCGCCCGGCATGAGTATGCGCGCGCCGTCGATATCAATAACATCGTACTTTTTCCTGAAAATATCTCTGACAGCTTCGATAAGGGGAAATTTTTTCTCATCCGGGCAGTCGACCCGTATCTCGGGGGTCGTATATGTCTTCGGCACATCGGCAAGCAGGCTGCTTGCCGGAGCAGCGGTTTTTGAAAGTATCTCAAGCAGGCGGCAGGCCGCATACACGGCATCGTCAAAGCCGAAATAGCGGTGCGCAAAAAACATGTGGCCGCTCATCTCGCCGGCAAGCACGGCATTCTCTTCCTTCATCTTGGCCTTGATGAGCGAATGGCCCGTCTTCCACATGATGCCGCGTCCGCCGCGGGAAGTGATATCATTGTACAGGCTCTGCGACGCTTTCACCTCTGAGATAATCGTTGCGCCGGGCAGTTCTTTTAAAATTTCGCGGGCGTAAATGATAAGGAGCTGGTCACCCCAGATGATCGTGCCCTGCTCGTCAACCGCTCCGATGCGGTCGCCGTCGCCGTCAAAGGCTATGCCGATATCGGCCTTCTCCGACTGTACCGTCTTGATGAGCGTCTGCATAAAGGCCGGCACCGTCGGGTCGGGATGATGATTGGGGAAGCGGCCGTCCATGTCGCAAAAAAGCTCGATAACCTCGCAGCCCATGCGCTTGAACAGCGGCTCCGCAGCCTTGCCGCCGGTGCCGTTGCCCGCATCGACCACGACCTTGAGCGGCCGGGCTATGCCGACATCGCCGGCAATGCGCTCCCAGTAGGCCGCAAGCACTGCTTCATGCCGCAGCCTGCCTTCCCCCTTTTCAAAGTCCCTGGCAAGGATAAGATTTTTCAGCGCCTGAATCTCTGCCCCGTGAATGGTTGATTTTCCCCGGCAGATCTTAAACCCGTTGCACTCGGGCGGGTTATGGCTGCCCGTAATCATGACGCCGCCGTTGAGCGCCAGGTGAAAGAGCGAAAAATACACAAGAGGCGTATGGCAGACGCCGATGTCGACAATGTTGATGCCCGTTGCAAGCAGGCCCCGCACAAGGCTTTCGCGCAGGCTGTCCGATGACAGGCGGCAGTCGCGGCCAAGCACCAGCTCCGATGCGCCGCTGCGCAGCAGATGCGTGCCCACGGCCCGGCCGAGATTCTCTACGGTCTCGGGCACAAGATCATCGGCCACCACGCCTCGAATGTCATACTCTCTAAAGATCTGCTCGTTCATGAAACATCCTTTCAGATTATACGGTGAGAATTGCCTGTACCCGCTCAGCAACATCTTTTAAATCGCGCTCGTCGGGCCGTCCGTGTATGTCGCCGAAACGGCCGCCGGTATTATGGCTCTTGAATTCATCGCTCTTGAAATCCCCGATAAAATACCATTCATCCAGCACAGTTATGCCCAGATGATCAAACAGCTGGCCGCAGAACTTTACCGCGGGCACCGCCTCATTGATGCCGGTATGCACGCCGCCATAGGTGCAGTAGATAACGGCGTGCTTGCCCGGAAGCCGCGGCGAACAGGGCCGAATATGGCCTTCCTGAGAATACCGCTGCCGGGTGGCGCGGAGAAAATCCAGCATGGGCTTGCCGGGCAGCCACTGGTAGACGCCCGAACCGACAAAGAAAAAATCATAGGCAAGCACATCGGCCTCAAGCTCCTTTGCCGCCTGCAGCGTGTCGACGCTGTGGCCGAGACTTCGGGCTGTCTCGGCAATACGCAGGGCTATCTTGTGCGTATTGCCGGTCTGGCTGTGGTAGAGATTTAAAATTCTCATTTTTCAAATGCTCCTAGAGAGGACTGATCAATTTAATGCATACAGGCTGTTCAAAAATCCTTGGATGCAAGGCGAGCGCGATCAGGCGGCATGAGGCGTACTTTTTGTACGCCGCACTGGAAGCATGATAAGCGCAGGCGCGGCAGACGGGCGTTTTTCAACAACCTGCTATTGCTGATTTATAAGGCTTGCCATATAGCCTGCGCCGAAGCCATTGTCGATGTTCACCACAGCAAGGCCTGAGGCGCAGGAGTTGAGCATGCCCAGAAGCGCCGCCACGCCGCCGAAGCTGGCGCCGTAGCCGGTGCTGGTCGGCACGGCAATGACGGGCCGCGAAACGAGGCCGCCCACCACACTAGGCAGCGCCCCCTCCATGCCGGCTACGACGACTATGACATGTGCCGACAGAAGCTTCTCTTTCTGATTCATCAGGCGGTGTATGCCTGCGACGCCCACGTCATATATATGATCGACCATATTGCCCATGATCCGGGCGGTCACCATGGCCTCTTCCGCCACGGGTATATCGGAGGTGCCCGCCGACACGACAAGTACGGTGCCGCGGCCGCGCTGCTCAATGGGGCCGCTTGCCAGTGTCAGCGCCCGTGAGGACGGGTAGTAGACAGCTTTCGGAAACTTTTTTTTTATCAGCCTTGCCTTTTTTTCATCGATGCGCGTGGCAAGCACATGTGATTTATGCGCTGCCATCTTTTTCATTATTTGAATAATATGCGCGGCGGTTTTGCCTTCTCCAAAAATCACCTCGGGAAATCCTTTACGGATGGCGCGGTGATGGTCGATATGTGCAAAACCCACATCCTCAAAGGGCAGTGTCTTGAGATTCTGCACCGCAGCCTCAACCGAGAGCGCCCCTTTTTGAACTTTTTTGAGCAGCTTTTCAATGTCTTTTTCGTTCATGGCATGCACCGTAACGTCTGGCTGATTGTGCAACAAATTTGCTGGGTTCGCCCTTCCGATTGCAGGGGCAGGTTTCAAACCTGCCCCTACTTGTCTCAAGGTTGGGTTGAGGTACGAAACCCAACGGTTTCATCCGGGCTTAACCCAACCTGCACTGCAGCCGGAGAGCCTATAGTCTACAGCCTGTTTTTTGCCTGTTTTAAAAATGCCGAAAGCCTGTCTCCCTCAGCCGGAGCCTTTTGCCCCGTTCGTCAAGCACCGTAAACCCCTGCTTCGTATCGGTTATCTCGCCGATGCATGTCATGGGCAGGCGCAGTTTCCCGGCAAGCGCCTGTACCCGCTTTTCATTGCGCCGGGGAACCGTAAACAGCAGCTCATAATCCTCACCGCCGCTGAGCGCCGGCAGATACCAATCTGCCGAAAGCTTCGGGCACTCTCTCCTGTATGCCGCAGACAGCGGCAAACGGTCAAGAAAAATCCGCGCGCCAACCCCGCTCTGCTTCATAATGTGCCGCAGGTCGCCGGCCAGCCCGTCGCTTATGTCCATCATGGCGCTTGCGGCCCCGCTGCAGGCTAAAGCCCGGCCTGCCTCAATGCGCGGCTGCGGGTCGCTATGGCGTTTCACCAAAACATTGTACGCCGGGCGCACCCCTTTTTCAAGCAGCATAAGCCCCAGCGCAGAATCGCCCAGAGTTCCGGTCACAAAAATAAGATCACCGGGGCCGGCGCCATGGCGATACAGCACCTGGCGTTTTACCGCCCTGCCAAGAAGAGTTATGCTCACCACAAGCGAGTCCTGCGAGGCCGTCGTGTCGCCGCCCAGAAGCTGAACCCCGAAGCGCCGCGCCTGAGCGTTCATCCCCCGGTACAGCTCCCGGATGAAGCCGTACTGCGTGTCCGGCGGAATTGCCAGGGAAACAAAATAGTACCGGGGTGTTCCGCCCATGGCGGCTATGTCGCTTAAGTTGACGGCAAGGCACTTTTTGCCCAGAACAAACGGGCTTGAAAATGCTTTTTTGAAGTGTATTCCTTCTTTCAGAATATCGGTGGTCACAAGCAGGCAGGCTGTTCTGTCCAGAGAAACGACCGCCGCATCGTCTCCGATGGCTTTCACCACCTGCGGGTCCGATACGGCGGCACTGCGGGCAATCTTTTCGATCAGGCCGAATTCGCCGAGCTTGTTAATCTGCACGTTTCTTCTTTTGCTTATGCCCTGTGGCCAAGGCAGCGGCTTTCTTCGGGCCCGCCTTTTTCTGGGCTGTTGCGGCAGTGCCCTTTTTCAAAACTTTTTTTACCAGTGCGACATCAAGCACATCATCCACGGTGTTGACAAAAATAAACTCCATCTTGTTTTTGATGGTCTCGGGCATATCTTCAAGATCCTTGCGGTTGCGCTCGGGAATGATGACTTTGGTAATATTGTGCCGCAGCGCCGCAAGGGCCTTTTCCTTGAGCCCGCCGATGGGCAGCACGCGGCCGCGCAGGGTGATCTCCCCTGTCATGGCAATATCCTTGCTGGTCGGCACCCGGGTGATGGCCGAAATAAGCGCCGTTGCCATGGTAATGCCCGCTGAGGGGCCGTCCTTGGGGATGGCGCCTGCCGGCACGTGGATGTGGATGTCGTTCTTTTCAAAAAGCGTCGGGCTGATACCAAGCGCATCGGCCCGCGCGCGGATATAGGAAAGGGCTGCCTGTGCGGATTCCTTCATGACATCGCCAAGCGATCCCGTAAGCACCAGGTTGCCTTTGCCCTTCATGAGCATGGCCTCTATATACAGCAGCTCGCCGCCCACCTGCGTCCAGGCAAG